>DATCQG010000152.1:0-3374 GCA_036569625.1 Dermatophilaceae bacterium
TTCTGCGGTTGGTTCTTTGGTCAGGGTGAGGTAGCGCTCTTCGAGGCTGGCGCGGGTGATGGTCAGCTCGACGAGGGTGAGCTGCTCGGCCATCGCGGCTCGGTTGATCTCGCCGAGCAGGCCATCGAGGTCACTCGCACCGCTGATCGCGATGGCCTCGGTCAGATCTACGTGCACGCGGTCATTGGCGAGGGTGGCTACGAGCCCGCGGCGGGTGAGCAGTGCCTGCAGCTGCGGCAGATCAGCGAGTTGTTCGGACCTGAGGGTCAACTCGTCGCCGCCGGCGAGCAGCCGTGCGGTGGGACCCTGGAACACCAGGCGTCCGTGCTCGATCACGACGAGCCAGTCGCAGACTTGCTGGACCTCCGCGAGCAGGTGGGATGAGATCAGCACGGTCGGGCCGTCCTCGGCCAGGGAGCGGACCAGTGCGCGCATGTCCCGGATGCCGGCCGGGTCCAGACCGTTTGTCGGTTCGTCCAGGATCAGCAGGGTCGGGTCGCCGAGCAGCGCGCCGGCGATGCCGAGTCGTTGCTTCATACCCAGGGAGTAGGTGCGGTAGCGGTCGCCACCGCGATCGGCGAGCCCGACGCGTTCGAGCACCACTGGAACCCGCGCCAGGCTGTGTCCGCCAAGGGTGGCTTGGACGGCGAGGTTGCGCTGCCCGGTCAGGCCCGGATAGAACGCGGGGCTCTCGATCAGCGCGCCGACGCGCGGCAGATAGCTCGCCGGTGAGTGCAGCGGCAGGCTGAAGACCCGCCCGTCGCCGGCGCTGGGTCGGACCAGGCCAAGAAGCATCCGCAAGGTGGTGGTCTTGCCGGCGCCGTTGGGGCCGATGAAACCCGCGACGACCCCGGGCGGTATCTGCATGTCCAGGGCGTCGACAACCGTGCGGGACCCATAGCGTTTGGTCAGACCCCTGGTCTCCACCACGGGCGGGCTCACGTTGGCACCGGCAATCTCCGGTGACGGGTCGATGTCGCTAACTCGGATCGGGTCTTCATTGTCACTTCGTTGGTCCTTCGCTACGTTGGTTGTTGGCGGCGATGGCGAAGGTGGGATGGTCGGCCGGATCCGGCAGGGCACGGAACGTGCTGGCGACAGTCGGCCAGCGATCACGCCAGGCCGATGCCGGCCGTAATGTCTTCACGTCACCTGGGGATGTCCTGTGGTCCAGATGACATCGATGGCTTCCCGCGCAGGACAGCCAACCGTGACGTGTACTCCTGGTCGTCGATCTCGCCCTCGGCGAACCGGTGAGCCAACACCGACTCGGCGGAGTCTCGACGGTGGCCGAGGTCCTCTGCCCAGGTGCGGCGTCACCAGAGCCGCCGACCCAGGAGGAAGAACCAGAGCCAGAACAGCGGGAAGAACGGGAACCATGGGTAGGCCCCGCCGGCCCCCCAGGCATGTGTGGTGACGGTGAGCATGTCATTTTGGCCTTTCCAGACGGGGGTATGTCGATGACCTCACCTTTCCCGCCGCGACCCCACATGTGCGTCGCCCACCGGGAGGCACTGCTGGTGCGTCCCCTGGGGTAGGAGTCAGGACATCCAGCCCGGGCGGATGAGCCCACCCTCGTAGGCCAGGACGACAAGCTGCGCGCGATCCCGGGCGTTGACCTTGACCATCGCCCGGCTCACGTGTGTCTTGGCGGTCGCCGGCGACAGAACGAGCCGGGCGGCGATCTCGTCGTTGGACAAGCCCTCCCCCACGAGGGTGACGATCTCACGCTCGCGATCGGTGAGCCGGTCGAGCGCCCTGACCCGTTCGGGGTCGATCGTGGCGCGCACCCGCTCACCAACGTGGTCGATAAGTCGCCTGGTCACGCTGGGGGACAGCGCGGCATCCCCACGGGCGACCGCCTTGATCGAGGCGAGCAGCTCCGCGGGCTCGGTGTCCTTGACCAGGAAGCCGCTGGCCCCCACGCGCAGGGCCTCGAAGACATACTCATCCAGCTCGAACGTGGTCAGCATGATCACCCGTACGTGCGCCAGGTCGGGTGTGGCACAGATGCGTTCGGTTGCGGCCAAACCGTCGGTGCCAGGCATTCGGATGTCCATCAGGACGACGTCAGGGCGGGTCTGGGTGACTATCTGCACGGCCGTGGCGCCGTCGGAGGCTTCACCGACCATCTCGATCTCCGGGTCGGCGTCCAGCAAAGCCCTGAACCCCGCTCGCAGGAGTGCCTGATCGTCAGCAAGCACGACTTTGATCATGAGTGCTCCGAAACCGTTGTCTGCCATGGGATCTGGGCGAACACCTCGAACCCGCCGCCGCTTCGGGACCCGGCGTGGAAGGTGCCACCGAGCGCACCAACCCGCTCTCGCATACCAACGAGCCCCGATCCTTCCGGCGCGCTCGAACCACGTCCGTCGTCGGCGACGTGGATGCTCACCGACGCAGCCTCATACCCGATCTTGACATGAGCGTGCGCGGCCTGGGCGTGGCGGCGTACGTTCGTCATGGCCTCCTGAACCACGCGATACCCGGCCGCGTCCACGGCCACAGGGATGTGGCCACGGATGCCGTCGACCGTGAGGTCGAACCGGGTGGTGTCCTGCTCGGACTGGGCGATAAGCGCGTCCACGTCCGCGAGTGTGGGGGCTGGGGCGCGGGTCGCGGTGTTGCCAGGGCCGCGCAGCGTGTCCAGGACGAGCCGCACCTCCTCGAGCGCGTCGTGGCTGACCGCCTTGATCGTGGTCAGCGCGGGCCGAGCGTTCTCGGGGTGGCCTTCGAGCAGATGAAGGGCGACTCCGGCATGGACGTTGATCAAGCTCAGGCTGTGGCCGATCACGTCATGCAGCTCGCGGGCGATGGCGACTCTCTCCTCGGTGGCCTGCTTGTCACGCGCGAGAGCTTGCTCTCGTCGCATGGCAGCCCAACGATCGAGACGGCTTCGGATGAACTCCAGCCAGAGCGCCGCCACTGGGGCGACGAAAATCGGACCGATGGGAAAGTCGAGCGAGGCATAGGTCACTGCCGCGGCGATGGAGACCGCCACCGGTGCAAGAGGCCAGCGCCGGAGGCCGGCGATGGCCGCGGGGCCGACCAGGAGCAGCGCGACCGCGAAAGGTGTCAAGCTCGCGTGATGCCAACGGGCAGCGCCAACTGACCCGATCACCTGGACGACGGCGACGACCACGGCAACGGCAACCGGGGGCGGGCCGCCACGTGACCACCGAGCACCGCTCATGGTCTGAACCTAGCCGCGACCAATGTCTCGCCGCGACCGTCGCGGGGGGTAACCCGCAATACCTCACGATTTGAACTACGCGGCAGTCCGATCTGGTCCGCGTACTACAGGAGAAGTACACCCAGGTACCTCCCTGACGAAATGACGCAAGCGCGGGATCAGGCCACTGAAACGTGGGATT
>DATCQG010000153.1:0-5563 GCA_036569625.1 Dermatophilaceae bacterium
GACGGCGTCAAGCTGATGGGCTTCGGCCACCGGGTCTACAAGAACTACGACCCGCGCGCAGCCATCGTCAAGGCGACCGCCGACGAGCTCCTGCAGAAGCTCGGCCACCGCGATGAGCTGCTCGACATCGCCCTCAAGCTCGAGGGAGTCGCCCTTTCGGACCCGTACTTCGTCGAGCGCAAGCTGTACCCGAACGTCGACTTCTACACCGGCCTGATCTACAAGGCGATGGGCTTCCCGCCCAAGATGTTCACCGTTCTGTTCGCTCTGGGCCGGCTGCCCGGTTGGATCGCCCAGTGGCGCGAGATGATCCAGGACCCCGAGACCAAGATCGGCCGCCCCCGTCAGGTCTACATCGGGGCCACCGAGCGCAAGTACGAGGCGATCAGCAGCCGCGCCCGGTCCTGAGCCTCTGCTTGGACCTGGCCGATCCGAGGCCATTCTGAGGCTTGGCATCCGCCTGAGCCGGGCAGACCAGGCGCTCAGAGTCTGGTGATCGTCACGACGTTCTGCGCAGAGGCGTTTGCCGCTGCATGCCACGACCATGCCTCGGCTCCGCGTCCTCGGGTCCAGGTGCGATCGGAAACGGTGACCGAGGTGATGCCGTCAGCCTCGGCATGGGCCACGGCCCAGGACCCTGCTGCCCAGGCCTCCTGTGAGTTGCGACCTGTCGCGTGGACCTTGGCTCCTTCGACGGTGGCAGGGATGCCCAGCTCCGCGGTTAGCTGGGCGGCCAAGGTTGCCGCGGGCGTGCTGACCGTCGCGGAGTCCAGCCGGCAGCCGAAGCCTTCGGGGGAGTGCCCGGCCAGCGTCGAGGCGAGGATCCGTCCCTCCTGCTCGTGGTCGGCATACGCCAGGGGAGAACCGCTGCGCTGGACCTTTTGAGCCACTTTCGTGATCTCCATGCTCTGATAGCCGTCGATCTTGATCAAGGCGTCGTAGAACCTGTTGGTCGCATAGACGGGATCCAGGATCTGCGCCACCGTTCCCCATCCCTGACTCGGGCGCTGTTGGAACAGACCCAGCGAGTCGCGGTCGCCGAACCTGATGTTGCGCAGCTTGGACTCCTGGATCGCCGTTGCGTTGGCAATCGTGGCGGCTCGTGCGGGCAGGCCGCGTTTGAGGGCGATGGCGGTAATGGTCGCGGCGTTGGCGCTCTGTTCGGGCGAGAACGTGACGCTCTGCCCCAGCGCTGTCGCCCGACACGACGGTTGACCGAAGTTGGCGGTGAACGTGGTGTAGGCGACGTAGCCGGCGCCTCCCACGACCGCGAGGATCACCAGCAGCAGGAGTCGGCCGACCCATCGGCGTCGGCGTCGACCGTAGCTGACGGCCATATCAGGAATCAGCGCCTCAGCTGTTGGCATGGAGGGACGAGTTCAAGGTGATGCCGTGACCGATGCGCGAACGCGCCTCGACCGTGCCGGTGAGCGAGTTGCGGATGAAGAGGATGCCCGAGCTGCCGGACAGCTCACTGGCCTTGACCACCCGACCGTCCTGCAGCGTGAGCTTGGTGCCAGCGGTCACGTAGAGCCCTGCCTCGACGACGCAGTCGTCACCGAGCGAGATGCCGATTCCGGACTCCGCTCCCAGGAGGCAGCGTTCCCCGATGCTGATCCGGTCGGTGCCCCCACCTGAAAGCGTTCCCATGATCGAGGCGCCACCCCCGATGTCAGATCCGTTGCCCACCACCACACCCTGCGAGATCCGGCCCTCGACCATCGAGGTCCCCAGGGTCCCGGCGTTGAAGTTGACGAAGCCCTCGTGCATCACCGTGGTGCCCTCGGCCAGGTGGGCGCCCAGGCGCACCCGGTCGGCGTCAGCAATACGCACCCCGCTCGGCACGACGTAGTCGGTCATTCGAGGGAACTTGTCGATGCTGAAGACGTGAACGGCGCCGGAGTGGAGCAGCCGCATACGGGTGCGCTCGAAGTCGTCGACGGGGCACGGGCCGACACTCGTCCACACGACGTTGTTGAGGACCCCGAAGAGGCCATCGAGGTTGATCGTGTTCGGCTTGACGAGCCGGTGCGAGAGAAGGTGCAGGCGCAGGTAGGCATCCGAGGCGTCGGCGGGCGCGGCGTCAAGGTCGATCGCGATATGGACCACCTGGGTGCGCACACCCCTGCGAGGGTCGTCCTTTGCGGCCACTGCCAGCTCTGCCGGGGGACCGTACGGCTCCTCGATGTCGGCCGGGCCAAGCGCCGGCGCGGGGAACCACGTGTCGAGCACCTGCCCGTCCGCGGTCACCGTGGCCAGTCCGTACCCCCATGCGCCGCGCTTACTCGTCATGGGCCCAAGCGTAGGCGAGGGAGCCAAGGGGAGGTGAGGCCCCGCCGGATACCCTGCCTGTCATGTCCTTCACCATGTCCTCCGTGCCCCGTCTCGATCTGGGAGCCGACGTTGTCAACGTGACCGCGGCCTTGTGCGACATCGAGTCGGTGAGCGGCAACGAGAAGAGGATCGCCGATGCCATCGAGGCGGTCCTGCGCCCACTGAGCCACCTGGACGTGATCCGTGACGGTGACACCATCGTCGCCCGCACGAACCTTGGGCGAACGGAGCGCGTCGTGCTGGCCGGTCACATCGATACCGTTCCGCTGACCGACCCGCCGAACCTTCCGGCCCGCCGTGAGGGTGACAACCTGGTTGGTCGCGGGACCTGCGACATGAAGGGCGGGGTGGCGGTGCAGCTGCGCCTGGCCAGCGCCCTGTCAGAGCCGACCCGAGACATCACCTATGTGTTCTACGACTGCGAAGAGGTCGAGGCAGAGCGCAACGGTCTGGCCCGGCTGGGACGCAACAGTCCCGAGCTTCTGCAAGCCGACTTCGCCGTGCTGCTCGAGCCCACCGACGGCGCTGTCGAGGGAGGCTGCAACGGGACCCTGCGCGTCGACGTCACCGCCAGTGGCAAGGCCGCGCACTCGGCGCGGCCGTGGAATGGTCACAACGCGATCCACGAGGCGGCAACCATCCTGGGGCGGTTGGTGGCCTATGAGCCGCAGACCATCGAAGTCGACGGGCTCGACTACCGCGAGTCGCTGAACGCCGTCGGCATCCGGGGTGGGACCGCCGGCAACATCATCCCCGACGAGTGCGTCGTGACCGTCAACTATCGCTTTGCGCCGAACATGTCCGGCGCAAAGGCACTGACCCACGTCCGCGAGCTGTTCAAGGGGTACGCCGTGGAGCTGAAGGACATGGCGGAGGGTGCTCGGCCGGGGTTGCACCTGCCGGCGGCCAAGGCCTTTGTCGAGGCGCTGGCGGTTCCGGTTCATGCCAAGGAGGGCTGGACCGACGTGGCCCGGTTCTCGGAGCTGTTGATCCCGGCGGTGAACTTCGGCCCCGGAGACCCCAGCTGGGCTCACCACGACCACGAGTTCTGCCCGGTGCAACAGCTGGTCGACGCAGAGGCAGCACTGTTGCGCTGGCTGGCCTGATCGCCGGGCATAGATTGGTGCCGTGACCGAGAAGAGCTTCGACTACCACACCGGACCCGTCACCTTGCGGCGCGGCCAGGTGCCGCCGACCACCGCCGACCAGCGGCTGCTGGACAACGCCGGGCCCCCCGACTGGCTCCACGCGGACCCATGGAGGGTGATGCGGATCCAGAGCGAGTTCGTCGAGGGATTCGGCGCACTGGCCGAGCTGGGCCCTGCCGTCAGCGTGTTCGGTTCTGCGCGCACCAAGCCGGACGACCCCAGCTACACCATGGGGGTTGCCGTCGGCAAGGCGCTTGTTGCCGCCGGCTATGCGGTCATCACCGGCGGCGGACCCGGCTCGATGGAGGCTGCCAACAAGGGGGCACTCGAGGCTGGTGGCACGTCGGTCGGTCTCGGCATCGAGCTGCCCTTCGAACAGGGCCTGAACCGGTATATCGACCTCGGGGTCAACTTCCGCTACTTCTTCGCCCGCAAGACCATGTTCGTCAAGTACGCGCAGGGGTTCATCGTCCTGCCGGGCGGCTTCGGCACGCTCGATGAGCTCTTCGAGGCAGTGACACTGGTGCAGACGCGCAAGGTCACCTCCTTTCCGCTGGTACTCCTGGGCACGGCGTACTGGGGTGGCCTGGTCCAGTGGCTGCGTCAGAGCGCGGTGGAAACCGGAACCATCAACGCGAGCGACGTCGACCTGCTGCACGTGACCGATGATGTGGACGAAGCCGTTCACATCATCGTCAGCGGGGACCACGAGATCGCTGCCAAGCGTCCCGAATAGGGCCCCGGCGTCCTTCGATCTTTCGGGAATCTCTCGTCGAGACGGTCGTTTCGGCGGCATACTGGCCAGATGACCATCTCGCCGCTCCCGCGACGGGGCAGCACCCTGCTCGGACGCGATGCGGCGGGGAGACGCCTGCGGGTGTCGTCGCATCCGGACGCGGGCCGGGTGGTTCTCTCGATCTGGCAGGACGACGTCTGTCGGGCCACGCTGCGCCTGGCCGAGGAGGACGTCCCCGAGCTGGTCAAGATGCTCAGCTCGTCACTGACCCACTCGGAAGCAGTGGAGTCGGACGCCGGTTAGTGCGCCTTCTTGGCACCACGAGACCTGCGCCGATCAGGCGAGTGCGCGCCGAGCGAGGGCGGGAAGACCCGTGCGCAGCCCGGCAACCATGTCGAGCACCTGTCGGGTCTGGGCAACGTCGTGCGCTCGCACCACCCGCACGCCCTCCCAGACCGCGATGGCCGTGGTGGCCAGGGTCCCGGTGAGGCGGTCGGACTTGGGGCCGTCCGCCCCGAGCGTCTCGGCGATGAACTTCTTGTTGGACACCGCGAGCAGGACCGGCCACCCCGTCTCGACCAGGGCGTTGATCCGGCCCGTGACCTGTAACGAGTGATAGGTGTTCTTGCCGAAGTCCTGGGCGGCATCGATCAACAGGCCGTCCTCACGGACCCCGGCTGCCAAGGCGGTCTCGGCCTGACGGGTCAGGTCGGCGACAGTCTCGGCGACCACGTCGTCGTAACGGACCCGATACGGGTCGGTGCGCGGTGGATGGCCACCGGTGTGGGCGCACAGGTATGCCGCACCGTGGGCGGCGGCCACCGCCGAGAGCTCCGGCTCGTGACCTGCCCAGACATCGTTGATCAGGTCCGCGCCGGCCCCACATGCAGCATCGGCGACGCTGACCCGCCACGTGTCGACGCTGATCAGCAGATCGGGATGGGCCGCACGGACCGCCGCGACGAAAGGCACCACTCGGCGCAGCTCCGCATCAGCGCTGACCTCCGGCCCCGGACCGGCCTTGACCCCCCCGATGTCGACGCCATCGGCGCCGTCCGCCAGGGCGTGCGCGACGGCCGAGAGCGCGACCTGGTCATCGAGGTAGCGCCCCTCGTCGTAGAAGGAGTCGGGGGTGCGGTTGATGATCGCCAACAGTCCTGTCTCGCCCGGGGCGAACGTGCGGTGGCGCAGACGGAGGTTGCGACCGGGCGGAACTCGGTAAGGCATGACACGATCATCCCGTGATCGTGTTCCTGTTGCTCATCGTGGTCCTGCTGATCGGCCTGACGGCAGCTGCCGTCATGGGCAAGATCGGGGGGTTCATGTCCGAACCAACGTCCAGCCA
>DATCQG010000154.1:0-1868 GCA_036569625.1 Dermatophilaceae bacterium
ATCGTTCCTCGGAGGCGCTCGAAGGAACAATCTCTGCGACTTCACGAGTTCGGTCGGGTCCACGGGCAGGTGGCCTGGCGCTCAGCCGGCCAGGCCCGATGCGCTCAGCCGACCTGGAGCTCGCTGACCACCCATCGGCGGTCAACCCCGGTCAGGCGCATCGCGAGTGCCCGGACCCTGCCGTTGTCCACGACCACGGCACACGCCTCGACCACTCCGTCGGCCGGTTCACAGATCCTGACCCGGCGCACGAGCGCCCTCCTGGCGACCGCCGAGCGACGACCTGAGACTGCACTGCGTCGAGCGACGAGCGCGTAGACCTCGGGTGTGGTCCAGCGGATCACCTGCGGGGCCGGACGCGCCCCGGACATGACCTCGACCAGGGCCTGGGCGATGTGCCTCACCCAGGTCTCGGGCTCCGGAAGGTCGCGCGAGAGGGCGCGTTGCGGCCCGAAGTAGTCCCGGCCCTCAGGGTCCTGATCCGGGTCGTACTGGACGCTGAAGTCGATCGCCAGTGTTCCCTGGACGAAGGGGCTCGGGTCCTGGAACGCGGGGTCCTGCCAGAGCGCGGTACGGGAGTCGATGATCGGTGGCGAGAGGTCCGGGATCGGCCGGACCCTGAGCTTCACGAGCTCACCCGTGAGCGCGGCCGGCTCCGGGGCTGAACGGGCACTGAGCTTCATGAGCTTGCCGGTGATGGGACCGGCGGGCTCAGCAGCTCACCGGGTGCGATGCGGTTGGCATCAGCGCCGATCACCTTGCGGTTGGCGGCAAACCATCTGTGCCACTCGGCGTCGATGTCGGTGCTCGTGGCGCCCGGGCCGAGATGGTTCGCCGCGATCGACCACAGGGTGTCGCCGCGTCGCACCGCCACCTTGGGCGCACGGGAGGCGGGCCTGTCCGGGGACCACGACGGAGGTGGTGCGGCGTCTGCCGCCGGAGTGGCGTCGCTGACCCACCGGAAGGAGGCGTCGGGTGCAGCGTCGGGGAGGGCATTGAAGGCGATCTGGGAAGACGTGAACGACGCCGGTCGCGCCGCTGAGTGGCCGGTGCTGGCGACGGCGGTCCCCGGGGCCAGTGCGGCCGTCAGGGTGGTCCCCAGGACGACGGCGACGACCTTGCGTGCCGCGGCCGGCGCGATCCGGGCAGCAAGCACGCTGCTGGTCTGCCCTAAGGCGCCAGGCAGTGCGGCCAGGGCGGACAGGGACACCCCCAGGCCCAGCCACAGCGACAGGAGTGCCCCAAGGACAGCAACCCCCAGCAGTATGCCGTCGGCCGGGCCCGCGGGGCCCGCGGCCGCGATGGCGACCCAGGCGTCGCGCGCCGTGCCGAGGAAAAGGAGTCCGACCCCGGAGGTGGCCACAAAGCTCACTCCGGCCAGGGCGACGGCCGCAAGGGGGTGCGCCCGGCTCGGGGTGACTTCGGTGGCCGGGTTCCCGCGACCCAGGGCGGCCGCGGCGATGGAGTTCGCGCGGTTCGGGCCGACCGGGGCGGCGGGGTGCGCACCCCTGGGAGTGGGACGAGGCGGCATATCTGCTCCTTGGTCTTGCTGTTGAAGTTGGCTGCAGGTTAGTGCAGTTTACTTACGTTTACCAATGCTTGCCACAATCTGTGCACTTCAGCTGTGGACACGAGGCGGCGGGCGGGGTGTGATCGACTTGTCGGATCGAAAGAGTGGCCACGACGAAATGGGACGCGATGCGTTGGGATCGGCTGTTCGATGACCTCCAGTCACAGATGGACGCCGAGGGGCAGCGCGAGCTCGATCTGGAGGTCTCCGACCGCACCCGTCGCGAGCGCGCCCAGGTTGGACTGCACGAACGCCTCATCGCCCACCGGGGCCACCACGTCGAGCTGCGGCTGGTAGC
>DATCQG010000155.1:0-12872 GCA_036569625.1 Dermatophilaceae bacterium
CACCGCACCGGCCGCACCGGCCCACAGGCTCCACCAGAACGCGGTGGCCCAAGGGGAGGTCAGGAAGTCCTTGCCGGTCCAGAGCTGGTGCGGCAACGCCAGACCCACCCCCAGGTAGGCGTACAGGTGCAGCAGGTGCCAGGACTCGTACCGCAACCGGGCCCGGGCTGCCTTGATCGAGGTCAGCGGCACCATCACCAGGGCCAGGGTCCCGGCGATCGCCAGCAGCATCCCGGGGTAGTCGAGCACGAAGGCCACGATGGTGCCCCACAGGCCCTTGGGTGAGGCGGCGGCATACCCGGCGGTGATGGTCACAATGTGGACCACCATCAGGTTGAACGAGGTGAAACCCACCAGGCGGTGGCGTCGGGCCAGCTCGTCCTGGCCGTAGGACTGCTCCACCAACGGGATCCGCGCCATCAGCAGCACCTGGATCAGCAACAGGTCCGAGGCCACCAGGCCGGTCAACCGACCGACACTGGTCAACGCGGCACCCAGGCTCGACAGCCCCTGGATCCCGCCGCCGGCCACCCACAGCGCCACGACCACGAGCATCGAGGACCACGCGAACACCCCGGCCGCGTCCCGCCACCACCGGGGCACCCCCGGGCGTCGTACAGAGGCGCGCCGGCCAGACGTCCGGGGCGGCGAGCCCACGGTCGCCGGCATCGACGGCCGGGACAGCGCGTTTCGTGAGGTCCCCACCTCCTCAGGATCGCCGAGGATCCTTGGAGGTTCCTGTGAGCCAGGCAGTCAGTTTCCTGAGAAGAGGGACGCAGGCCCGAGCACCGTGTCTTCGTGGAACCGCGCCTTTGCGACCCGGCATACTGCACACGTGGAAACAAAGGTGGGTCTCCTTCTCGTCGAGGACGACCGCGAGCTGGCGGCGATGCTCACCCGGCTTCTCGGTGATGAGGGCTACGAGGTCACGCATGCCCCGGACGGTCAGCGGGGGCTTCACCTTGGACTGACGCGTACCTTCGCCGTGATGGTCATCGACCGGGGGCTGCCCGCCATCGAGGGGCTGGAGCTCTTGACCAAGCTCCGGGGCAAGGGCGTTACGGCGCCGGCTCTGATCCTCTCGGCTCGGGGCACGACAACGGACCGCATCGACGGTCTGGACGCCGGGGCCGAGGACTATCTGACCAAGCCCTTTGACATCGGCGAGCTCCTCGCCAGGTTGCGCGCACTGAGGCGCCGTCACACCTCGACGTCCCGTGTGCTCCACCTCGGCCGTCGGGTTCTCGACCTGGAGAGCCGCCTCGTCCTGGAGCCAGGCGCCGATCCTGCGACCGGGGTGTCTCTGTCGGAGCGCGAGGCCCAGCTGCTCGAGGTCCTGGCCAGGCGTCCACGGCAGGTGTTCTCACGTGCCGACCTGCTCGACCTCGTCTTCACCGACGCCGAGTCCGAGGTCGTTACCGACACGTACGTCCACTACTGCCGGCGCAAGCTGGGACGGGACGTGATCCGAACCGTCCGGGGTCTTGGCTACCAGCTCGGCTCCACATGAGGACCTCGCGAGCTCGTCAGCACCGAGACGTCGACCTCGTGCGCAGCGCGGCACGACGACTGGGGCTGCAGGCGGCTGCTCTGGTGGCCTTGGCAGTCATTGTGCTGGTGGCGCTCAGCACGGTTCTCGTACTGCGACAGCAGAACCAGAACGCCGAGGCGCTGCTACGTCAGGCGGTCACCCGTGCCGACGACGTCCAGGACCCGCCCGCCGGGACGTGGCTCGTGTTGAGCGGTGCCCACGGGCTACAGCTATCCCCCGGCATCCCATCGGCCTTCCCGGACCGGGGCGCTTTCGAAGAGGTCACGCGCTCCGGCCAGTCACGGACTGAGACAGCGAACGTGGGTTCGTCCGAATACCTGGTGCGGACCGAACGCCAGGGAGATCGGACCATCCAGGCGGTCCTCGACCTGGGACCACAGCATCGCCAGCGCGCCGACCTCGCGGGCGTCCTGTTGGGAGTCGGAGCCGCCGGTCTTGTCCTCTCGGCATTCGCGGGAACCCTCTTGGCAAGGCGAGCTGTCCGCCCACTCTCCGATGCCTTGACACTGCAACGGTCGTTCGTTGCCGACGCCAGCCATGAGCTGCGGACCCCGCTGACGCTGCTGAGCACCAGGGCGCAGATCTTGCGAAGGTCTCTGGTCGCGCACGGCGCCGACCCCTCCGTGTTGACCGACGCGGACGGTGTCGTGTCTGACGCGGCACGGATGACCGACGTGGTGGACGAGCTGCTCGTCGCAGCCGATCCCTGGACCAACCCACAGCTTGCCCCGGTCGAGCTGGTCCCGCTGTGCGAGGAGCTCATGGACAGCGCCCGTGACCATGCCACGAGCCACCAGGTCAACCTCATCCTGGATCGACGCCAGGACGACCCCGTGACCACCAACGGCAACGCCGTAGGGCTCCGCCGAGCCGTCCTGGCGATCCTCGACAACGCCATCGAGCACACCCCCACGTCAGGGACGGTGACCGTGTCCGTCGGACACCAGGGCCGGCAGGCGGTCATTGACATCTCGGACACGGGTTCGGGAATCGCGCCTGCCGAGATCGACCGCGTCTTCGACCGGTTTCACTCCGGCCACCAGAAGGCCGGAAGGAGGAGCTACGGCCTGGGCCTGGCGCTGGCCCGTGAGGTCGTCACCCGGCACGGAGGAAGACTGACCGTTGAGAATACCTCGGAGCGCGGAACCACCTTCCGGGTCTGGCTTCCCCGCATGACCTGAACGCCGTTTGAACCTGAGCCGATCAGGCCAGCCCCAGGTTTCGCGCTTCCTCCCAGAGCTCCTCACGAACCCGTGGGTGAGCGGCGTGCTCGATCAGGTGACGTGCCTGAGTCTTCTCGTCATAGCCCCACAGTCTGGCGACACCCTGCTCGGTCACCACGGCGGTCTGCTGGAAGGACGTCACCGGCTCATCAAGCAGCGGAACCACGGCGGAGACATCGGCGCGCGGGTGCCAGCTGCGCAGCGCGATGAACGCCTGTCCGCCTGGAGAGTGCAGCGCACCGACGATGAAGTCGGTCTGCCCTCCATAGCCGGAATGGATCCTGGCGTCGATCCGCGAGGCATTCGCCTGGCCGAACAGGTCGACCTCGAGAGCGGCGTTCACGCTCGTCATCGCGCGGTTGGCCGCAATCAGCGTCGGGCTGTTGGTCTTCTCCGTCCGAAGCATTCGGATGCGGGGGTTGCCGTCCACCCAGTCGTACATCTCCCGGGAGCCGAAGCAGAAGGACGCGGTGATCGGATGCCCCTCGTCGAGCGCGTGCGCTGCGTCCAGGCCCAGCAGCCCGTCGGAGAACATCTCGGTCCAGATTCGCAGCCCTCGCCGCCCTGCAAGAGCCTGGAGGGTGCAGTCGGGGACCACCCCGATGCCGAGCTGGAGGGTCGCCCCATCATGGATCATTGCGGCAATGCTCTCAGCGATAACGAGACTGGAGTCATCCACCGGGCTGGCGTGTGCCGCTGGCAGATCGATGTCCACCTCCACTGCCAGGTCCACGAGCTCGATGTCAATCTGAGCGTCCCCGAACGTATACGGCATACGGGAGTTGACCACCGCGATCACAAGGCCACCGCGGGCGTGACAGGCCTCGAGTGCCGCTGGAAGCACGTTCACCTCGACGCCCAGGCTCAGCAGGCCATCGCGTGGTGGAGCGCAGTGCAGCACCACGACATCTGGAGGCAGGGTCCGTTCGAAGAGCAACGGCGCCAGTGACAGCCTGCTGGGGAAGTAGGACAGCGCGGGGTGATGACGCATGCCCGGCCCCACGAAGCAGGTCTCGGCGATGACACCCGGCCGGTCGGGAATGCCGACCTGGGCGTTGAGCATGTAGAGGCGGTACTGCTCGATCGAGCGATCGATGGCGTCGACAACCTTCCACGGCGTGGCGACGTTGCCAGCGACCACGACTCGAGGAACCCCTTCAATCGCACTGAGGCGGCTGTGCAGCTGTTCGAGGCTTATCGTCAGCAAGAGGTCATGGCTCCCAATGGTCGTCCCGGAACTGCCTGAGGGCGATTGGGGATTAGGCAGAGTCTTTCACGTTGCTCGGGACCGCAGGCACTTCGACATGATCAATGTCGGAACGAGCACCACCTGTCACCTCGAAGCGACGGCCCGTGATGGTGCCAGCCTCGATCCTGATGAAGTGCGGCTTCGGTCCTGAGTGCCAGGGAAAGAGCGGCAGCTCGATCACCTCCAGCACGTCGTACAGCCGGTTCACCTGCATCGCTTGACCCTTCACTACGACGCTCCATGCGCTGGCGGTTACCTCGTCGTACCCGTCCACCTCGAAAGCGACCGGATGCCCGGCGCAGCCCGCGAGCTTGGTGCCGGCGGCGCTGCGGAACACGACGCTCTCGTTGTCGACGATGTGGTTGACCGGGAAGACGTCCGGGTGACCGTCGACAACCACCGCCAAGCGACCCACCCCCGCCTCACGCAGCAAGGCCCATGACTCCGACGTCGACAGCTCGACCCCGTCGTTCACCTCGACCCCGTCGTTCAGCCCGACATCGCCCATGGGTCCAGTCTCGCCCTATCCGTTGCGCCGCGGAAGAGCACGCTGCGACACGCCACCTGCGACTCGGATCAGCTCGAAGTGCTCATCCTCGGGATGAACGCCCCGGCTTCCCCGGATGGGTCACGGCGAACACGGCGGCCTGGGTCCGCCGTTCCATGCCGAGCTTGCCGAGCACCGCGGTGATGTAGTTCTTGACCGTCTTCTCCGCCAGGGACATGGCCTCACCGATCTGGCGGTTCGTGAGACCCCGCGCGACGTAGTCGAGGACCCGTCGCTCCTGCGGGGACAAGAGCCGCAGCCGAGGATCCGTGTCAGCGTTGGTGGTCCACCCGTTACGAACCCGATCAACGGTCTCGGGGTCGATCAACCGCTCTCCGGCCGCTACGGCGCGAATGGCCTCGATCAACCCGTTGCCCTTGATGTCCTTGAGCAGGTAGCCGGCAGCCCCGGCCAGGATCGCTGTAGCCAGCGCCTGCTCGTCGTCGTAAGAGGTGAGGATCAACCCTGCGATCGAGGGATCCACAGACCGAACTTCTCGGCAGACGTCGATGCCGGAGCCGTCCGGCAGCCTGGCGTCGAAGATGGCCACGTTCGGACGTAGCGCAGGAATTCGTCGGCTGGCTTCGACCGCGGAACCGGACTCACCCACAACCTCGAAGTCCTCCACGGTCTCGAGCAGCTCGCGAAGTCCGCGCCGAACGATCTCATGATCGTCGAGGAGGAATATGCGGATCGTCATCTGCTCACCACCTCGTGATCTCGGATCCGCTGGACGCTGTCGCATCCACAGACGATCTCCCACCGGCCCCACGGGCCACAGGGCCATTGGTCCCTCGTTCGCTGTCCCCACTCGTGGTCGGCCACATCTGAGCGGCTCAGCCGTCTGACTCCTGCGACACGACCCGGCGAACGCCCTTGACGGACTGGGCGATCGAAGTGGCCGCGGCTCGATCACGATCCGACTCCGTCCCGGTGATGCGCACCACTCCGTAGCTGACCTCGACGTGCCATGACTCCAGACCGATCTCTGAGAACGCCTTTGAGATTTCCGCGCGAATCTCGTTGTCGGGTCGGGCAAGTGCCGCAATCACGTCACTGCGACTGACGACGCCCAGGAGCATGTCACCCCGGACCACCGGGGCGCACTTCCAGCCGGTCCTGGCGAATATCTGGGCCAGCTCGGAGATGTCGTCATCCTCGCGCACGGTATAGGGATGCGCCGTCATCACCTGACTCACCGTCGAGAGCATGGGTCCGGACGGCGGAGCCACCAGGCGCATATGGGCTCGGGGATCGGGCTCAAGGAGCTCTTTGAGCAGATCCGCCTCGCTGATGATGCCGACCAGGTGCCCTTCAGGGTTCACGACAGGAAGACTGCTCACTTTCGCGCTCGCCATCACCTGCAGTGCTGCTTCGATCGAGGCACGCTCGTGCACCTTGAACGCCGGGCTGCTCATGATCTCGCGGACGAGCATGTTGGAACTCCCTAGAACGCAATGCCAGCTCACGCAATGCCGGCCATGGCCGGCCCGCACCCTCGCGGCGAACCCATGCTACCGAGGCGGAATCCGCGCCGTCAGTCGCTCTCCAACAAAGCCTGCCAGACCAGGGCAGTCCCGTGCGGTTTCCTGCGTCGCACGGTGAGGAATCCGCCACGGGACTCAGCGCGCTGGCGCAAGTTGTCCAACCCGCTCTCGACCACCTTTGACGGGACTCCGACGCCGTCGTCGGCGACCTCGATCTCAATCGCCTCGTCGCTGGTGACCCGGACCGTGACGCTGGACGCGCGAGCATGTCTGGCGACGTTGGCCAGACCCTCTCGAATGACGGCAACGAGATCAGCCTCAAGATCGGCCGCGAGATCGTCCAGAGGTCCGTCGATCGTGAGATCCGCAGCGAAGCCGAGTGTCTCCGTGGACCCATCGACCAGATCCACGATCTCCGCGCGCAGCTCCCGCATGGGCCGTTCCCGATGCAGCTCGAAGATGGTGTGCCGAATGTCCTTGATCGCGGCATCGAGCTCGTCCACAGCCTCGTTGAGCCTCAGGGCAATGGTCGGCGCATGTGCCTGCCGCCCGGCCGCCTGGAGCGACAGTCCGGTGGCGAAGAGTCGCTGGATCACGAGGTCGTGCATGTCGCGAGCGATCCGCTCGCGGTCCTCCAGCATGGCAAGACGCGCTCGATCCTGCTGGCTTCGTCCCGCCACAAGGGCGAGCCCCATCTGTTGGGCAAGCGCGGCCAGGAGCGGCACGACATTCTCGACGAACATCTCGGCGTCCGAGGCCCAGGCCACGGCAAGGACACCTATCTCGTCGTCGCCCACGACGACCGGCACCAGCGCCGTTGGGCCATGGAGATCCGCGGGTCCCAGCTCGCGCACCTCCGCCGACAGGTTGTCCGCCGTCGGGTCAGCGGGCCTCGTGAGCAGGAGCACTGGCTCGCGAGCCGCAACGATCTCACGCCAGTGGCCTTTGTGCAGAACAGTTCCGAGCGCCGCCCTGGCCAGCGCGACGGCCTCGGCGGACTCGCCGCACCGCACTGCCCGCACCAACAGGTCGCCATCCTCGTCATAAAGCGCAACCATCGTCAGCTGGGCATCGGACAGCTCCCGGGTGCGTTTCGCCAGGATGTCCATCGCGGGCCCCTCGCCCCTGCCTTCAAAGAGGAGCTGGGTGACGTCGCCTGTGGTCTGGAGCCACCGGCGCTGTCGCCGGCTTCGCTCGTACTGGCGTGCGTTCTCTATGGCGATCCCCGCAGCCGCCGCAAGCGCGACCAGGATCGCCTCGTCGTCCGTCGTGAACTCCGCAGCGCCCTGCTTCTCGGTCATGTAGAGGTTGCCGAAGACCTCGTCCCGGATTCGAACGGGCGTGCCAAGAAAGCTATGCATGGGTGGGTGGTTCGGCGGGAAACCATAGGAGTCGGGATGAGCCGCGATGTCACGCAGTCTCCGGGGACGGGGTTCGTGGATCAGCAGCCCAAGCACCCCGCGTCCGCTGGGCAGGTCCCCGATGGCATCGGTCTCCTCCTGGGTGAGCCCTCGCGACACGAACTCCACCAGATGCTCACGATCGGGGCCAAGAACGCCCATCGCGCCATACTTCGCGTCCACGAGCTCACAGCCCGAGCGCACAATTCGGGTCAGGACCTCGGCCAGCTCGAGATCCGCGGTCACTGCCATCACGGCGTCGAGGAGAGCCGTCAGACGCTCTTGCGCACGGCCGGAGGCCTGCGCCCGGCTACGCAGCTCGTCGAGCATCTCGTCGGGCTTCAGCGCGACGGTCGCAGGTCGGGGGCGTGTTGGTCCTTCGGTGTCGCGCTCGGACTCCACCCTGTGATCCTAGGGCGTCAGTCCTGACCCCGGGGTCGTGACAGCCTTTCAGACGGTTGTCGCTGACCTGTCGTTTGCCGTTTGGAGCTGTGAGTCCGGGCCTGAGACGGTGAGGACATCGCACTGTGCGTTTTCCTGACAGTACTGGCCCACCCGCACGACGGCCGAGGGCGCATCGCGACCCACCACCAGGACTGCCGCACCGGTACTGCGTTCGACCAGCATCTGCGCCGCGTCACCTTCCACTGTCTCGAAGGTGCACGGAACGCGTCGTTGCCGATGCAGGGCACGCAGGGCGACACCGAACATCGCCCCATCCATCTCGGAGCGGTCCTCTGCGGTGAGGCCCGCAGGCATCACCTGCACGAAGCGCACCCGCGCACCCCTGTTCACGGCTTCGCGAACCGCCGCACTGGCCACCAGGGTCGCCATACCATCGTTCACCAGCCCGGCCACCACGTCGCGCTGGTGGTGCGGCGACTGCGTGCCCGCGAGGCCGGCGTCGGTGGATGTCTGCATGGCCCGATCGTTGCGCCTATCCGAGGCGAAGGGCCAGAGCCAAAGGTCCCGTTGCCGGATTGGCCGCCCCCGATGGCGCGGGACCAAGTTCCCTGTGCGTGGACCCTTGGAAGGACCAGTCTTGGCAGCAAGTGAACCCAGATGCCCAAGGAGAACGCCATGAGCACCAAACCCGTTCCGCGCGGCAGCATCGTCGTCGGCGTCGACGGCTCCCCCACGAGTGACCTCGCGCTGGACTGGGCAGTTGAGGAAGCTACGCGAAGAGTGCTGCCGTTGCACATCATCCACGCGTTTTCCTACGGGTACCCGATGACCGACATCGGCATCGGCTACGCGGTCAACGGCTTGCGCCAGCTCGCCGACCGGGTCCGCAAGGACGCGGTGGCCCGTGCGCGGCGCGCCGGCCGAGACCTGGTCATCACCTGGAGCGAGCCGGCCTGTCGGCCGGCACCTGCGCTCGTGGAAGCGTCTGAAACGGCGGGCACGGTGGTCTTGGGCGCCCGTGGCATGAGCGCGGCACGTGGAGTGTTCATGGGGTCGGTCTCGGTGCAGGTCGCAGCACACGCCCATTGTCCCGTGGTCATCGTCCACGACGCACCTGCCCCAGCTGATGCCGGAGCCCCCGTGGTCGTGGGTGTTGACGGTTCGGAGGTGTCGAACAGTGCTATCGCCTACGCATACGAGCAGGCGTCCGCGCGCGGTGTGGGCCTGACCGTTGTCCACGCCTGGTGGCTGGACAACATCGAGGACGCCGCGGCCGCCGCCATCTGGACCGTCGACTGGCAGACCTTCGCGAAGGAAGAACAGGCCTTGGTTGCCGAGTCGCTGGCGGGCTGGGAGGAGAAGTACCCCGACGTCGTCGTTCGCCGGCACAGCGTCCGCGGGCTCCCGGTCGAGGCCCTGATCAGGGCGAGCAAGAACGCTTGTCTGGTGGTCGTCGGCACCAGGGGCCGCGGCGGCTTCGGCGGGCTCCTGCTCGGCTCGGTGAGCCAGGGCGTCATGCACAGAGCCCAGTGCCCGGTGGCCATCGTCCACGGCCAGAAGGAACCCCAACCTGACCGGGACGACGTGGACGCCTCCAGCCCACATCTGCTTCCCGTGCCGCCGGTGCGCGAACACACCTGAACCCATGCAGGGGCGTCGGACCAGCCTCCTCCGACTACGGCGGTTCGAATGGACCGCATTTGCGTCAGGAGAGCCGCATTTGCGCCGTATTATTCTCGCCCTTTGGCCACTCGTGCCCGAGGTGCCGCGTGACTTCCGAAGGCTCGTGCTATTGGCTCGGGACCGATAGCAGGCTAGGTTTATTGCATTGTCGACGGCGTCTCGGTGACCCGTTAGCCAGGCAAAGAAGGTAACCATAGTGAGTGCCTTGAGCTTTGTGACCGATCCCGCCGGCAGATACATCCATTGGGGCGTGATCCTGATCTCCATGACGAACCTCTTGATCATCGTGGCAATGGTCATCGTGTTTGTCCTCGCCCTGGTCGTACCCTTCGGGTCAGGGGAGAAATCCAATGACGACCAAGAACGGCGCCAGCCATGACGACCCGTTCAGAGTCTGTGGGTCCCGACGAGGTGAGTGAGGCTGGCAGCTGGACCGTCAGGGTCCGTTCCAGGATCGTTGGGCTGGTTCCTGCAGGACAGGCTCTCCCTG
The DNA here is from genome assembly GCA_036569625.1 of Dermatophilaceae bacterium. GTDB lineage: Bacteria > Actinomycetota > Actinomycetes > Actinomycetales > Dermatophilaceae > UBA4719. Next base: position 10,037 of record DATCQG010000155.1, read on the forward strand.
ACCGTCAGCCCGTTTACGTGGCCTCATGGATCTATGTCTTCGGTGTGGCGACATTGGCAGCGTTCGTGATTGTGATGGTCACCGGTGGACTCCTTGCTATCGGAGGCGTCGCATGGTGGCACGTATCCTCTCTGGGCCTTTTTGTCAACTCTCTTCACCTATGGAGCGTGGAGCTCTTCTTTGCTTTTATGGTTATTCATCTGTGGGGTAAGTTCTGGATGGCTGCATGGCGAGGTGGACGAGCGCTGACGTGGATCACCGGCATGGTGCTCTTTCTTGCTTCGATCGGGACAGCGTTCACGGGCTACCTGTCGCAGGGCAACTTCGCCTCGCAGTGGATCAGTGCTGAGGGCAAGGACGGCATCAACTCCATTGGTGTAGGCGCCTTCTTCAATGTGCTCAACCCCGGACAGATGATCCTCTGGCACGTGGTGCTGCTGCCCTTCGCCGTAGGCGCCATCACCGTGATGCACGTCATCCTGGTGCGGCGCCATGGCGTCGTCCCACCCATCGATGCGGCCGACCCTTCAGCCGACACGGAGGCATGAGCCATGACCACCACATCGCCTCCCCGCACAGCCCCTCGACGGGACAAGACGCCGGACTCTCATGACTTCCCGACCCGGCGGTACGACCTGGTCAAGGAGTTCGTCATAGCTCTGGTCGTCGTCGCGATCCTCACCGGTGCGCTCGCCGCGATCTTCTCCTCACCCGACGAGAAGGCGATCACGATGTCGACCTGGGCGCAGCAGGCGCCGAACGATCTGGTTGCCACTGCGACCTCAGAGCTCGCCGGCACCTCGACGAGTGCGAGTTACGGGGCGCCATACAACACTGCCAGCGACGGTCAGAAGATTGGGCCACTCTCGCTGCAGAAGTGGGGTGGAGTTCGCATCCCGGTGGACTCCGCAGGTTTGGTCCTGGGCCCACTCAGCGGCGTCAGCGGCGACCCGGCCCTCACCTCGGCCCTGGGCCAGTGGAAGTCAGCGGCTGCCGACAAGCAGACCAAGTGGGCAACGGACTACGGCGACGCCCTGACCAAGGCTCCGGACGGCGACCCGGCAAAGGTCGCGAGCGGTGACTATGGCCCGGTGCCGGTCATCTCTGCCGGTCTCCTGACGCTCGCCAAGACCGGTGGGCTCGAGGGCATCCTCACATCATCCGGGAACTTCTATGGCGGCGACCAGACCCAGTCGATCCTGCTGCTCTCCGACGGAACCTACCTGGAGGACCAGGCCGTCGCTCGCAAGCTCGGCGGCGACCAGTGGGGCATGATGAACGAGACCGGCAACTACCCGGGCCAGCCCTGGATGTGGCTCTACACCTTCTGGTACCAGGTGTCGCCCTTCGCAACCTCCGACAACGCCGACGCGCAGGTGTGGGGCCTGATGATGGTGCTCACGCTCGCGCTGATGTTGATCCCCTTCATCCCGGGACTGCGCTCGATCCCCCGCTGGATCCCCGTCCATCGCCTGGTCTGGCGCAACTACTACCGCGGAGCCGCCCGCCGGTGACGGGCTGTTCCGGGCCGGATGTCCGCAGAGCGGGACCCGCTTGAACCCGAAGTAAGGTAAGCCTTACTCTTGGGTTGGGCGGTCCCGCCCGTTCGGCACGTCGACCCTGAGGTTGTTCCTGTGAGCCTGATGACCACCATGCTGCTTGGCTTCATCGCCGGCGTGACCATCCTGTTGGGTCTGCCGATCGGGCGGTTACGCAGGCCTGCGCCCTCTCTTCGAGCCCTGCTGAACGCCACCGCCATCGGCATACTGCTGTTTCTGGTCTGGGACGTGTTCTCCGCGGCATGGGCTCCCATCGACGAAGCCCTCGCCTCGGTCCACGAAGGCAAAGGCGGGCTGGGAACGGCAGCAGGCTACGGCGTGCTGTTCGCGGCAGGCTTGTCCGTCGGCCTGCTCTCGCTGGTCTACTACGAGAGCTGGATGACCCGGCAGTTCGCGAGGGCTCAGCAAGCCAGGAATGGTGAACGCCCACATGGCCCCGGGGCTGCGGCGATTGATGAGCTCAGGACTCGACGCCCCAGCCGGATCGCCTCGTGGTCTGCCGCCCAACGGCTGTCGCTGCTGATTGCCGTGGGTATCGGCCTGCACAACTTCGCCGAGGGTCTGGCCATCGGGCAGTCAGCCGCGAGCGGTGAGCTGGCCTTGGCCCTGCTGCTCGTCATCGGCTTCGGACTGCACAATGCCACCGAGGGATTTGGCATCGTTGCGCCTCTCGCAGGCGACATTGACGACGACGGCAACCTGCGTCGGCCGAGCTGGAGGTTCCTTCTGTCCATGGGCGCCATTGGTGGCGGTCCCACCTTCGTGGGAACCATCATCGGCCACGGGTTCGCGAGCGAAGCGGTCAGCGTGGTCTTCCTGACCCTGGCCGCCGGATCGATCGTGTATGTCGTGACGCAGCTGGTCATGGTTGCAGCCAAGACCCGCCGCCCTGACCTCCTCGCCTACGGGCTGCTTCTGGGACTCGTCGCCGGCTTCCTCACCGACGGCATCGTCACAGCAGCGGGGGTCTGAGCGCTCGAACCCTGCCCTAGAGCCAGTTGCGCCGACGGAACGCCACATAGAGCGCGCTCGCAAGGGCTGTGATCACAACGGTGCTGGCGATCAGGCCCGAGCGCTGGCCGAACCCGGGGTAAGCCACGTTCTGGCCGAACCATCCCGTCACGGCCGTGGGTACGGCGATGATCGCCGCCCAGCCGGTGAGCTTCTTCATCACGGTGTTCAGACGGGCATCCTGCAGGGAGAGGTTGGTCTCGAAGACGGTGGTGACCATGTCGCGCAGCGACTCGGTCCACTCGGAGGCGCGTAGGACGTGGTCG
>DATCQG010000156.1:0-3493 GCA_036569625.1 Dermatophilaceae bacterium
GCGATCTCGGTGGCCGACGAGATGACGAATCTGCTTGCGGCGCAAGACATTGAGCCGATACACCTTCAGGACTTCTTTGGCCTGCGCACCTGGCCGCAGGTTCACGGCCCGCTGCTTGACAGCTTGGCAGATCTGCAATCCGTCGTCGAGACCTCGATCAACACGTCGTCCGAGAACCCCCTGTTCTTTGCCGGATCCGACGAGTCGGCTGCCCACCATGGAGCGTTCCACGCGACATACCTCGCCTTGGCTCTGGACACGAGCCTGCTCGCATTGACCCGCTCAGCCAGATCCGGGCAGTCGCGGATCGCGCACCTGCTCACGGATTCCAGCACCGGACTGCCCAGATTCCTTGCGGACACCCGCGCAGGATCGTCCGGTCTGCTGATCGGGGAGTATGTCGCGGGGTCCGCCATGGCCTCGGTCCGCGACCAGGCGTCGTCCCCCGCCAGCCTGCAGACGATCAGCATCTCGGCCGGGGTCGAAGACGATGCGAGCTTCGCCAGCGTTGCGGCCTCAAGGTTTTCGCCTGCGGTCGCGTCATATCGGCGCCTGCTGGCTGTGGAGCTGGTCTGCGCCGTTCGTGCGATCCGGTTGCAGGGTAGGCGGGTTCATGGGCGGCTGGCTGAGGCCCTGGAGGCCTGCGCCGGACTTCCGAGCAGCATGGCCGACCGCGATGTCGAACCGGACTTCAGTGCTGCAGATGAGCTTCTGGACCATCCTGCACTGGCGCCAACAGTGTCCGAACCATGAAGTCGGCGACCAGATCATGCCAGGGTCTGGCCGGGAGCAGCATGGAGTGCCGAGCACCGGGGAACCGCACCAGCTCTACGTCGACGCCGTCCGCAGCAAGGTCCTCGGCGAGAGCGAAGGTGTGCCCGGGATCGGTGATGCGATCTGCGGTGCCGTGGGCCAGAAGAAGCCTGGGATGAATTGGCGGGATCGACTCACCACTGGGTAGCCACGGCGCAAGTGCCGCCACGCTGCTCACTCTGCTCGCGGCACTCCCTTCGTGGTTGGCCACCCGCAGCGCGACCCGCCCACCCATCGAGTGCCCGACAAGGCCGATAGGCAGGTCGCCGAAGCGCTGCGCCAGCTCGTCGAGTGCCCAGCGTGCGTCGGGCAGGGGCGACTCCAGCTCGCCATTCCATCCGCGCACGGAGTAGCGAAGCGTTGCCAGGACAATTCGTCCCTTTCCTGCGCGAACTACGCTGCGGCCAAAGGGAAACATGCGCAGGACTGCAGGATCCAAAGCCCGCACGGGGGCGGAGCTCTCTTCCGTGCCCCCGGGCAGGAGCAGCACGACCGCCTCGGCGGACGGGCTTTCAGTGGCGATGCTCAGGTGTGGCACACGGGGCATACGGCCAGATTATTGGGCGTTCCTGTGAACTGGCTGGGTCCCCTTACACCTCGGTGCGGTGGAAGTTCTGGAACGAACGGCTGGCCGTGGGGCCCCGCTGACCCTGGTAGCGCGATCCGTACTTGGCGCTGCCGTAGGGATTTTCCGCTGGGCTCGACAGTCTGAAGAAGCAGAGCTGGCCGACCTTCATGCCGGGCCAGAGCTTGATCGGCAAGGTGGCGACGTTGGACAGCTCAAGCGTCACATGACCGCTGAACCCGGGGTCGACGAACCCGGCGGTCGAGTGGGTCACTAGGCCGAGCCGGCCGAGGGAGGACTTCCCTTCGAGCCGTGCGGCGAGGTCATCGGGCAGCGTGACGACCTCGTAGCTCGAGCCCAGCACGAACTCGCCCGGGTGCAGGATGAACGGTTCGTCGCGTTCGACCTCGATCAAGCGGGTGAGGTCAGGCTGGTCCACGGCCGGGTCGATGAAGGGGTACTTGTGGTTGTCGAACAGCCGGAAGAACTTGTCCAGGCGCACATCGATGCTCGACGGCTGCACCATCACCTCGTCGTACGGCTCCAACCGCACCCGCCCGCCATCGATCTCGGCCTTGATGTCACGGTCTGATAGCAGCACGCGGACACGGTACCCGTTATGCGCCAGACGTGGACCGTGGCGCCGCACAACTGTCCGTTAGACTGCCGATCGCGCCGCGGCTGTATGCCCCGTCAGCGCGTTCGCGGGTGTAGTTCAATGGTAGAACATCAGCTTCCCAAGCTGACAGTGCGGGTTCGATTCCCGTCACCCGCTCCACCGCGAAAAGCGTTGCAACACAAGCGAATTGGATAAAGTTCTGCAGGTGGAGGCAGCAACCCTTTGTGCAGCCCACGTGCAACTATCCTGTTCCCACAAGACCGCGATGTTCGCCCTCATCGGGATCCGGGTGACCTTCTTCGGGGGCTCCGGCAGGGCCCGCTTCGAGCATCCAATGAGTCAGCGATGACGTATTCTGCCTCGCTGGGAACTGCCCAGCTCCCAGCGTGAGATCCGCTCGCCCCCGGCGACGATGAGACGGGCCAACTCGTGCTGGGTCAGGCCCGTACGGAGACGGGCGTCACGCAGAGCCACTGGGTCGACGCCGGATTCCGCTCGCACCGACAACACCCTAAGGCGTCAAGGGGGCCGCGCAGATGGACGCCAACCTCGCCGAGCAACCGGGGCAGCGCGACCTGAGCTTCTTTGCGGCGCGCGAACCGTTGCCGGCGTGGATCATCGACGCCATGCGGCTGTTGGCAGTCCTTACGGCGACGCCTCAGTGGACTCCCGCATCGTTCATCAGAAGCGGTCGTTCAGGTGTCGTGAACTTATGTTATCTTTGAACAGCGCTGTTGACAGAAGCACGCCACACTTACAGTGTTCAAATTGAATGGATGTTCAAGATGGCTGAACGCGATAACTATTTGAACAACCCTTCAACGAACCTCTTGGATCGAGCATTTCAGCAACTCCACGAGGCGGATCTACGAGCGTCAGTCCTGGAGTCGCCCGACGACCTCGCGCAGCGCGACGGCTTGGTCAGGATCGATTCCCCAACCGGCGGCCAGATCTACGAACTCCAGATCAAACGGCGGCGCGCACGCAGACCCACAGCAACCCGCTTCGAGCATTCAGCCCCAGCGGCCAGAAAGTTCTGTTCGCGATACTGAGTAAGCCAGAACTGGCAGCCGCCACCTACCGGAACATTGCCCAGGCAAGCGGCACGTCGCTGGGCACGGTTCAGGCTGTCATCAAAGAGCTGGTAAACACCGGCCACATGCTCGAGTCCGGAGACGGGCAACGCCTTCACAGAACCCGCCAACTGTTCAATCGGTGGGTGGAGGCCTACGCCCCAGAGCTGTACCCCAAACTGACCTTGGCTCGGTTCGACTCACCTGACCCCAACTGGTGGAAGTCAGCCAAGGACGCACTACTCGCGTCGGGTGCCCAGTGGGGTGGTGAAACGGCCGCACATATCCTTGACGATTACTTGCGTCCCGCAAGGACGATCGTCTACGCACGAGAGGTTCCCCAAAGGCTTGTCCTGGAGAACCGACTGCGCAAGGCGCAAGGGATTGGCGACGTCGAAATCCGAGAGAAGTTCTGGAACTTCG
>DATCQG010000157.1:0-9104 GCA_036569625.1 Dermatophilaceae bacterium
CGGCATGAGCGCCGTCGACTATGGGCTGGCGTGCATGGAGCTTGAGGCCGGGGACACCGGTGCCCGCAGCTTCGTCTCGGTCCAGGGTTCGCTGGCCATGATGGCCATCCACCGCTGGGGCTCGGAGGAGCAGAAGCAGCAGTGGCTGCCGCGCATGGCCAAGGGTGAGGTCATCGGCTGTTTCGGTCTCACCGAGCCCGACTTCGGGTCCGACCCGGGTGGCATGCGCACCCGTGCCCGCCGCGACGGACTGGACTGGGTGCTCGACGGCACCAAGATGTGGATCACCAACGGCTCGATTGCCGACATCGCGGTGGTGTGGGCGCGCACCGACGCCGGCATCCAGGGTTTCCTCGTCCCGACCGACACCGCGGGGTTCACGGCCAACAAGATCAGCGGCAAGCTCTCCCTGCGTGCGTCCGTGACCTCCGAGCTCGTGCTCGAGGGCGTGCGACTGCCGACGGACGCGGTGCTGCCCGGCGTGCAGTCCCTGCGCGGGCCGTTGTCATGCCTCGACGAGGCGCGCTTCGGTATCGTCTTCGGTGCCCTGGGCGCTGCCCGTGACTGTCTGGAGGTCGCCCTGGACTACTCGCGCAGCCGGGAGGTGTTCAATCGGCCGATCGGCGGCTACCAGCTGACCCAACAGAAGCTGGCCGACATGACTCTGGAGCTCCAGAAGGGCTTCCTGCTCGCCCTGCACCTGGGGCGGCTCAAGGATGCCGGCAAGCTCGAGCCGCGCCAGATCAGCCTTGGCAAGCTCAACAATGCCCGCGAGTCGATCGCCATCGCGCGGGAGTGCCGCACGATCCTTGGGGCCAACGGCATCACGCTGGAGTACTCCGTGCTGCGGCACGCCAACAACCTGGAGTCGGTGCTGACCTACGAGGGCACCTCCGAGATGCACACGCTCGTCATCGGCCAGGCCCTGACCGGGTTGAGCGCCTTCAGCTGAGCGCCTTCAGCTGAGCATCGTAGGTTTGCCGTCTCCTGCCTGCTCCAACACCGGGCGGAGTGCTTCGATGGCGTGCTCGCGGTGCTCGGTGAGGACCACCAGTGCGGCCGTGGCGTCGCCGGCCCTGACTGCGGCGACCAGAGCCCGGTGCTCGGAGTCGACCATCTCGCGATTGTGCGCCTCGTTGTAGTAGACGGAGCGGTACACCTCGGTGGCATCCCACAACAGGCGGATCAGCCACACCAGCCGGGGAAGAGCGCAGGCGTCGAGGATGGCGAAGTGCAATCGCCGGTTCGCCGACGTCATGGCGACCACGTCGGCGATGTCGGCCGCGGCCCGCACATCGCGCTCGGCCCCCTCGAGCCGGTGGATGTCCTCCGCGGTCATCTGGGGCACGGCGATGCTGACGGCCTCGGCCTCGAGGATCTCCCGGATTCGGTACACCTCTATCAGGTCCGAAAGAGACAGCTCGGTGACGAAGTAGCCGCGGTGGGCCACGTAGGTGACCTGACCCTCGCCCTCGAGGATCTTCAGCGCCTCGCGAAGCGGGACCCGGCTGACGCCGAACTGGACGGCCAAAGCGTGCTGAACGATCTGTTGGCCTGGACGCAGCAGTCCGGCGGTGATAAGTCGTCGCAGCTCGGCGAGCACTGCCTCCTGGGCCGTCGGTGGCCGCCGGAACACCTCACTCATCTGACCTCCACGTCTTTCTGGTCGCCCTCTTCTGCGTCGAGCCAGGCAAAGATCTCCTTCTCGTCTCCCCCCAACGCCGGAGGGCGATGACGATAGCTGACCGGCGTCGCCGACAGCCGCAACGGGTTGGCAACCTGGGCAGAGCCGAAGACGCCGACGATGGGCTCGAGGCCGAGCGACTCGGCAAGCTGCATGCCCTGCCCGACGTCGTTGATCGGCCCACAAGGGACCCCCGCGGCGGTCAGTGTGGCGAACCACGCCTCGGCGCCTCGGGTGCGCAGCACGATCCCGAGGGCAGCGGCCAGCCGCTCACGGTTGGCCACCCTGGCGGCGTTGGTCGCGAACCGGGGGTCGTCCTTCAGGTGGGGCAGCCCGAGGCAGTCGCACAGCGCCTGGAACTGCCTGTCGTTGCCGGCGGCGATGATCAGCAAGCGGTCGGCGGTGGGGAACTGCTCGTACGGGCAGATGCTCGGGTGCTGGATGCCCATCCCGTGCGCGACGTCGCCGGTGAGGGCGTACGCGCCGCCAAAGTTCACCAACCCCGAGAGCATCGAGGACATGAGGTTGATCTCCACGTGCTGCCCCTCACCGGTCCGCTCCCGGTGCCGCAGCGCGGCGAGAATGCCGACGGCAGCGTGCAGGCCGGCAAGGACGTCGGCCGTCGCAATGCCGGTCTTGGATGGGGTGCCGGCATCCGGTCCGGTCAGGCTCATCAGACCCGAGACCGCTTGCACCACCAGGTCATAGCCGGGCAGCTCGGCGCCGCCGTTGCCGCCGAACCCGGTGATCGAGCAGTAGACGAGCCCTGGGTTGAGTCGGCGGACCGAGTCGTAGTCGAAGCCGAGGCGCGCCATGCTGGCACCCCGGAAGTTCTCGATCATCACGTCGGCGCGCCGAACCAGCGCCCGGCCGCGGCGGCTTCCCTCGGGGCTGCGCAGGTCGAGTGCGATGCCGCGTTTGTTGCGGTTGACCGACAGGAAGTAGGTGCTCTCACCCTCGGCGGTCCACGGCGGGCCCCAGTGCCGGGTGTCGTCCCCACTCGGGGACTCGACCTTGATCACCGTCGCCCCAAGGTCGCCGAGCAACATCGTGGCATACGGACCGGCAAGCACGCGGCTGAAGTCCGCGACGACGACGCCATCCAGGGGTCCTGTAATACTCACGGTCGTACCATAACGAATACTGAATCCAATTTCTCCCCAGATGGAGACCCGACCGGCATCGCAAGGACGTCCTCTCCGGCGTCCGCGGCGAGGAGGCCCTGCATGGACGTGCCAGCCCCAGGGAGATCATCCACGCACCTGCGCAGGGGGACACCGGAGTACCGCCGGACGAGCCTGGTGCTGTTCTTGGCCGGGTTCATGGCGTTCGCCATGCTGTATGTCGTCCAAGGGATCATGCCCGACGTCAGCCGCGACTTCTCGGTGTCGCCCGCGGCTGCCAGCCTCACGCTGTCACTGACCACGCTGCCACTTGCCGTCGCCATCCTCGTCGCGGCCTCGTGGTCCGATGGGCAGGGGCGCAGGCGGCTGCTGGTCGGAGCGGTGCTGTCCGCCGCCGCTCTCACGCTCGCGTCATCGATGGCCCCCAGCTTCGGGGCGTTGCTCGCCCTGCGGGTTCTCACGGGGCTCGTCCTGGCCGGTCTTCCAGCCGTGGCGATGGCCTATGTCGCGGAGGAGTTCCATCCCTCCGGGATGGGTGGTGTCATGGGGCTCTACATCAGCGGGACCGGCCTGGGCGGGATGACCGGCCGGCTCGCCGGCGGTCTGCTGGCCAGCGCCTCGAGCTGGCGCCTGGCCATGGCCGTGGTGGGCGGGGTGTCCCTTGCGGGTGGCCTGTGGGTGGCCCTGCGACTGCCGCCATCTCGCAACTTTGTCACCACCCCCGGCAACATGCGCCAGCGATTGGCGGGCTTGCGCGGACCCTTGCGAGACCCGGTCATCATCGGTCTCGCGCTGTGTGGGTTCGTCCTCATGGGCAGTCTGGTCTCGTTCTTCAACTACCTGCAGTACCGCCTGGCCGACGCGCCGTTCGACCTGGCGCCCCCGCTGGTCGCGCTCGTCTTCCTGCTCTACCTTTTCGGTACGGTCAGTGCCAACTGGATGGGGCGGCTGACCGACCGGCGCAGCCGGCGCAGCGTGCTGCTGCTCTGTATGGCGATCATGGCGGCGGGTGCGCTGCTCACCCTCTCCGACCTGCTGCCCGTCGTGCTGGCAGGCGCCGCGGCCATGGTGTTCGGATTCTTCGGCGCGCACTCGGTGACCAGCGGCTGGGTCAACATCTGGGCCACCCGGCGTCGCGCCCAGTCCTCCGCGCTGTACCTCTTCGGCTACCACATCGGCTCGAGCGTGGCCGGCTTCGTGGGGGGGCTGTTCTATGCCGGGTTCGGTTGGCCCGGCGAGGTCGGCACCGTGCTGGTCCTGCTGGCGGTGGGCCTGCTCGTTGCCCTTTCGCTTCCCGACGGTAGGGGCCACGCGCCGTTCGCAGCGCCGGCCTGACCGTTCGGACGCCCGAAATGCCGCTTCTGGGATCCAATATCCAAAATACTTGATTTGTGACGACGCTCACGGTAGACAGTCGGCAAGCAAACAGGGCTACGAAAGAGGCGAACGTCGTGAGGTCAAGAACATTGGCAGTGGCCGTGGTCATCACCGCAAGCAGTCTGGTGGTGGCTGGATGCGGCTCCAAGGGCGATGCAACGAGCACGAGCTCCGCAGGGTCCGGGACGTTGGCGATCGGTGCATCCATCTCGCTGACCGGCAAGCTGGCCCGTGAAGGCGTCCTCACCCAGGAGGGCTACCAGCTCTGCCAGGAGAAGGTCAATGCCAAGGGCGGCGTCGACATCGGTGGCACAAAGGTCAAGCTCGACATCCAGTACCAGGACGACACGTCCAAGCCCGACGTCGCGGCCCAGCTGGTCGACCAGTTCAACGACAAGGGCATCAAGCTGATCCTTAGCTCCTACGGCTCAGCCAACACCGAGGCCCAGGCCGCGGTCATCGAGCGAAACGGTCAGCTGATGGTTGACTCCGCGGGCGCCGACAACAAGATCTTCAGCAAGGGCTACAAGCGCACCTTCGCGGTCCTGTCGCCGGCCACGGAGTACGCCTCCTCGATCGTCAAGGCGATCGCCGACCTCGCCACGCCCAAGCCCAAGACCGTCGTGTTCCTCTCCGCCGACGACGGCTTCTCCAAGACCGTCACCGAGGGCGGCATGAAGACCGCCAAGGACCAGGGCTTCACCGTCCTGGACCCGCAGTACTTCCCCAGCCAAACCTCCGACGTCAGCTCCGCCCTGACCAAGGTCAAGGGCGAGCACCCTGACGTCATCATCGGCTCGGTCCACCTCGTGGAGGGCGTGGCCATCGTCAAGCAGGCCAAGGAGCTCGGGGTGACGCCGGCCGGCTTCGGCGAGACCGTGGCGCCGCCGACCCCGGACTTCGCCAAGACCCTGGGGACCCAGGCCGAGAACGTCCTCGGCTCCAGCCAGTGGACCGACGCCACGCTGGGCAAGGACAAGTACTTCGGCACCGCCAAGGACTACGCCAAGGACATCCAGGCCAAGTTCGGCCACGCGCCGGACTACCACAACGCCGAGGCCACCGCCGCCTGCCTGGCCTTCGCCCTGGCCACCGAGAAGGCGGGCTCCTCCCAGCCGGACAAGGTCCGTGACGCCCTCTCCGGCCTGGACACCGAGTCGTTCTTCGGCAAGATCAAGTTCGACCCCACCGGTCAGAACATCTACAAGCCCATGTCGGTCATCCAGGTCCAGGGCGGCAAGGCCCTGACGGTGTGGCCGAAGGAGTCCGCCGAGGCCAAGATGATCTGGCCCGGTACTCATCAGTGACCGCATTCCTCCAGGCCACGATCTACGGTCTCCTGCAGGGAGGGCTCCTGGCGCTCGTCGCCGTGGGGTTCTCCCTTGTCTGGGGTGTGATGAACGTCGTCAACCTGGCCAACGGCTCGTTCGTCATCCTCGGCGCCTACATCGGCTGGGAGATGCACGAGTGGATCGGGCTGGACCCGTTTCTCGGCATGTTCGTCGCCGCGGCGGTGCTGTTCGTCCTCGGGTACGTCCTGCAGCGCTTCCTGATAAACCTCGTGGTCAACGGACCGATCTTCATCACGCTGCTGCTGACGTTCGGCCTCGACCTGTTGATCGTCCAGGGCATGAATATCGCCTTCTCTGCCGACTTCCGCGGGATCACGACCTCCTACGCCAGTGAGAGTCTGGCGATCGGCAGCGTCCGGGTGCCGGTGGGCCGGCTGCTGGCCTTCGCGCTCGCGGTAGCGATCACGCTCATTCTGGTCGCCGTCATGAACCGCACCCGCACCGGCATGTCGATCCTGGCGACCGGCATGGACCGCGGGGCGGCCCGCCTGATGGGCATCCGGGCCCGCCACGTCTACGCCCTCACCTTCGGTATCGCCGCCGCACTGGCCGGCATGGCGGGGGTGATGATCGGGACGGTTGGCACGTTCAACCCCTCGGCAGCCGCCAGCTTCACCCTCATGTCGTTCGTCGTGGCGGTCCTCGGCGGACTGGGCAACATGTATGGCGCCCTCGTCGGCGGCCTGGTCATCGGCCTCGTCCAGGCCTGGGGTGGGCAGTACCTGCCGGGAACCTGGGTCAACGCCCTGGCCTTCCTCGTCCTCATCGTCGTGCTCATCGTCCGGCCCACAGGGCTGGTCGGCCGGGCCTACTACGCAGCCCGGGTGGAGGTCTGATGTCGACGGCCACGCCGGCGCCCCGGCAGGGCGTCACCTCGGCGGTGCGCCGGGACCAGGCAAGGCGCCTGCTTCCCTGGGGGCTCGGGCTGCTGGCGCTGCTGGCGGCCTTGGTGCTGCAGGGCCAGCTCTTCTCCGGTCAGGAGCGGACCGTCTCGACGATCTTCATGTTCGTCGCGCTGGCTCAGGGGTGGAACCTCATCGGCGGCTTCGCCGGCTACGCCTCCTTCGGCCAGGTGGTCTTTTTCGGTGTCGGCGGTTACGTCACTGCCGTCGCCATCAGTCACTGGCACTTCAGCTTTTGGGTGGCGCTGCTGCTCAGCGGGGTCGTGGCGGCGCTGTTCGCCACCCTCATCGGCATCCCGCTGCTGCGGCTCAAGGGGCACTACTTCGCCGTCGCCACCCTCGGAGTCGCCGAGGGCATGCGTGAGATCGTGACCAACCTGCCGGACCTGACCGGCGGCGGCGCCGGCATCACCGTGCCGACCGTCGGCAACAACGCCACCACGGCATACCTCGGCAATGACGGGTTCTATCTGCTCTTCCTCGCCCTGGCCGCGGTCTCGGTGCTCGTCGGCGGCCTGGTGGCGCGCAACAAGTTCGGCTACGCCCTGCGGGCGATCAACCAGGATGAGGATGCCGCGGCCGCGATGGGGATCAACACCACCCGGATGAAGGTGTTGGCGTTCGCCCTGTCGGGGTTCATCACCGGGCTCGTCGGGGCGAGCTACGCGTTCCAGCAGGTGACCATCTTTCCCCAGCGGCTGTTCGATGTGGACATCACCGTGCTGATGATCATCATGGTCGTCATCGGTGGCAGCGGCACCGTTCTCGGCCCGCTGCTCGGTGCGGTGGCGCTGCAGTTCCTCTCCGAGTTCCTGCGCCAGAACTTCACCGACCTGCACACCTTCATCCTCGGCGGGATCATCGTCGTCGCGGTCATCCTGCTCCCCCAGGGCGCGGTCAACTACGTACGTGAGGCACGTCGTACCAAGGAGTTCTCGTTGCTGGCCAACGTCCGGAGGTACCGGTTGTGAGCGCGGTGCCCGTCCTGGAGACGCAGGGCCTGGGTCGACGCTTCGGCGGTCTGCAGGCGGTCTCCGACGTCTCGTTCAGCGTCCCCGAGGGGCAGGTGCTCGGGGTCATCGGCCCGAACGGCGCCGGCAAGAGCACCTTCATCAACCTCGTGACCGGGCACATCAAACCCACCGAGGGGCGCGTCCTGATCGACGGCAGGGACCTGACCGGCGCCCGTCCCTGGGTCATCGCCAAGGCGAGGGTGGCTCGCACCTTCCAGATCGTGAAGCCGTTCCGCGGCATGTCCGTCCGGGAGAACGTCGCCGTCGGCATCCTCTACGGGCCGCAGGGAACCAACGTCATGTCGCAGGCCATCAAGGCCGCCGACGAGGTGCTCGAGGAGGTCGGCATCGCCGGTCTGGGCGACCGGCTGCCGGGTGAGCTGTCCGTCGCCGACGCGCGGAGACTGGAGTTCGCCAAGGCGCTGGCGCTGCGACCCCGGCTGCTCCTGCTCGATGAGGTGATGGCGGGGCTGCGGCACACCGAGATCGAGCCGAGCCTGGAGCTCATCCGCAACCTCAAGGCCCGGGGCATCACGATCATCGTGGTGGAGCACGTCATGAAGGCGATCCTCGCCGTGTGCGACCAGGTCCTCGTCCTGCACCAAGGGCAGATCCTGACCACCGGTGACCCCCGTGAGGTCCTGGCCGACCCCCGCGTGATCGAGGCCTACCTCGGCCATCGCTACGCCAAACGCCGTGAGGGAGACTCCTGATGCTCGAGGCCAAGGCGCTGAGCGCCGGCTACGGGCGCGTTCAGGTGCTCTGGGACGTCGAACTGAGCGTCGGGGACAACGAGATCGTCGCGCTGGTCGGCCCCAACGGCGCCGGCAAGACGACCCTGTTACGCGCCCTGAGCGGTATGGCGGAAGTCCGCTCGGGCACGGTGGACTTCCGCGGCGGGACCCTGCAGGGGCGCTCGATCGAGCAGATCGTCAACCTGGGCATCTCGCATGTCCCCGAGGGTCGGCGCCTGTTTCCCGGGCTGACCGTGAGGGACAACCTTCGCCTGGGTGGCTGGCGCACCCGCAACACCGACATCGACCGCGTGGTCGAGCTCTTCCCCCGGATCGGCGAGCGGCTGAACCAGGTCGCGGGCACCATGTCCGGCGGTGAGCAGCAGATGTGCGCGATCGCCCGCGGACTGATGAGCGAGCCCCACCTCATGATGATCGACGAGCTCTCGCTCGGCCTGGCCCCGGTCGTGGTCGACGAGATCATCGCGCGCCTGCCGGACATCGCCTCGTCCGGCACCGCGATCCTGCTGGTCGACCAGGATGTCGACGCCGCGCTGACGGTCGCCGAGCGGGCCTACGTCCTGGAGACCGGCCACATCGTCCTGTCCGGAAAGGCCTCCGACCTGCTGGCCGACCCGCGGGTCCAGGAGAGCTACCTCGGCGTCGGCTGAGGTCCTGACGCTGCCAGCTCGCCTTCTTGACCGGGCGCTCTCAGCCCAGCACTTATGTATGCCGGCCGGTACGGCTGCGCAATCCAGCTCCCGGCCGTGCAGCGTTGCCTGCGGGCAGCATTCAGCTCGCCGAACGCCAGGAACAACCAACCGCGCCGGTGACATCGGACACACTCGCATTTCCCACCAACACCGGCACCTGCCCATGTGGGAGCGAGCTACGCGGAGGCTTTGGACGAGTCAACGC
>DATCQG010000158.1:0-8684 GCA_036569625.1 Dermatophilaceae bacterium
GCTGATGCCCGGCGGCTCCCCAAGGCTTTGCGCCACGACGCAGTACCGCTCGGTCATTGCGGCAAGACGGGTCAGGGCGTGGTCGTCGGCGTCGGTGTCCAGCTCGGCGATGAGCCTGATCCCCTGTACACCGACAGGGACGTCGCGGGAGATCCCGAGGGTGCCGCGCGCGTCAAAGTGGCCCTCTGCATGGAGTATGGCGCTGCGGATTCCGATGCCGAGCGCGGTGGCCACACTTCGCATGGTGACGCCCGCGCAGGCCACCAACGCCTGCAGGAGCATGTCGCCCGAGCAGGCGTCGTTGCCGTCGCCGCCGGTGGCCGGATGTAGCCCGGCGCGGACAGGACCGACCCAGGAGTCGACCGTGCAGGTGATGCCGGGGTCGCTGAAGGCTCCTGTTGCCTGTAGCGGTGTGAGCGCGCTGCTTGGCTCGTCGCGGTAACGCGCTTTGAGGGGAGCCTGCACCTCCCGCAGGGTGGTGCCGTCCATGCCGACCTCCAAGGGATTCTGGCGATGCTGCTTCATACCACCCCTTGTTCGGATGACACCGAGGGGCGTAAGTTCCCAATGCGAAACCAAGAACTCCACCGGGAGGACCCCATGTTAACGGTCGCGTCTCCAGATCAAATGGGGCGGAAGATGACGCCCAGGTCGATGGTGGGCTGGGGGGCCGTGGCCGTTGTCGGCGCGGTCTGCTGGACGGTGTTGGCCCTGGTCCGAGGCGAGAATGTCTCCGCCCTGTGGATCCTGTTCGCCGCGCTCTCGTCGTACGCCATCGCCTACCGGTTCTACTCCCGCTTTATCGCCTACAAGGTGCTCGGTGTCGACAACACCCGTGCCACACCGGCCGAACGCCTCGAGAACGGCATCGACTACGACGTGACCGACCGGCGGGTGCTTTTCGGGCACCACTTCGCGGCGATCGCTGGCGCTGGTCCGCTCGTCGGCCCGGTGCTTGCCGCGCAGATGGGCTACCTGCCGGGCACGATCTGGATCATCGTCGGCGTCATCTTCGCCGGCGCGGTGCAGGACATGGTGGTGCTGTTCTTCTCGATGCGTCGCGACGGCAAGAGCCTCGGCCAGATGGTGCGCGAGGAGATCGGCACCGTCGGCGGCGTCGCCGCGCTGATCGCGGTCTTCGCGATCATGATCATCATCCTTGCGGTGCTCGCCCTCGTCGTGGTCAACGCGTTGGCCGAGTCGCCATGGGGCGTCTTCTCGATCGCGCTGACGATCCCGATCGCGTTGTTCATGGGTTTCTACCTGCGCTACCTGCGCCCCGGTCGCGTCATGGAGGTCACCGCGATCGGTGTCGCTCTTCTGCTGGCGGCGATCATCGGCGGCAACTACGTCGACCAGATGGGTCTGGCCCAGACGCTGACCCTCTCCAAGGAGACGCTGGTCATCTGCCTCGTCGTCTACGGTTTCCTGGCGTCGATCCTTCCCGTGTGGATGCTGCTGACCCCGCGTGACTACCTGTCCACGTTCATGAAGATCGGTGTCATCGTGCTCCTCGCGATCGGCCTGATCATCGCCAGACCTGTGCTCCAGAACCAGGCAGTCACGGACTTCGCGATCAAGGGCAACGGCCCCGTGTTCGCCGGAAAGCTGTTCCCGTTCGTGTTCATCACGATCGCCTGCGGTGCCCTGTCGGGGTTCCACGCGCTGATCGCCTCGGGCACCACCCCCAAGATGGTCGCCAAGGAGAGCCAGGTCCGGATGATCGGGTACGGCGGCATGCTGATGGAGTCATTCGTCGCGATCAGCGCCCTGATCGCCGCCTCCGTCATCAGCCAGGGAACCTACTTCGCGATCAACAGCCCCGCCTCCGCCACGGGTGGCACGCCGGGTTCCGCCGCGCAGTTCATCGCCACCCTGGGCTTTTCGATCAGCCCGGCCGACCTCACCGCCGCGGCACAGTCCATCCACGAAATCACCCTGATCTCCCGCACCGGTGGCGCGCCCACCCTCGCCTTCGGCATCTCGCTGATCTTCACCAAGGCGTTCGGCGGAAGCCTCGCGGCGTTCTGGTACCACTTCGCGATCATGTTCGAGGCACTGTTCATCCTCACCGCCGTCGACGCCGGGACCCGCGTCGGCCGCTTCATGCTGCAGGACACGATCGGCAACGTCTGGCCCAGGTACGCCAACATCTCCTGGAAGCCGGCCTCCTGGTCCGCCAGCGCCGTGGTCGTCGCGCTGTGGGGCTACATGCTGTACATCGGCGTGACCGACCCGATCGGTGGCATCTACCAGCTGTTCCCGCTGTTCGGCATCTCCAACCAGCTGCTCGCAGCAATCGCCCTTGCCCTGTGCGTGACCCTGATGTTCAAGCACGGCAAGGCCAGGTACGCCTGGATTCCCGGCATCGCTCTCGCCTGGGACCTGACCACCACGATGACCGCGAGCTGGCAGAAAGTGTTCTCCGGCAACGCAAAGATCGGCTACTTCTCGCAGCGGTCAGCTTTTCAGACGGCGCTTGACAAGGGCCAGCTGCTGAAGCCCGCGAAGACCATGGACCAGATGCAGCAGGTCATCACGAACTCAACAGTGAACGGATTCCTTCAGGCCCTCTTCGCGTTGCTCACCCTCATCGTGGTCGCCAGTGCAATCCCCATCTGGCTCAAAGCGGCGAAGCGTGGTGGGCTTCCGACCGTCGAGGTCCCGCCCGTGCCCTCGCACCTCGTCGCGCCGGCGGAATTCCTCGCCACCGCGCAGGAGAAGCAAGCGGTCCGTGAGTACGAAGCCTCCCAGCGCGAGCTGGCCGGTTCCGGAAGACGGCGATGAGGACCGCCGCCCTGAAGGCGGGGCGCGGGATCCGCTGGTACCTCAAACAGGCGACCGGCGAGGCCAAATGGGACGAGTACCTGGAGCGTTGTCTCAGCGACGGCGTCGGGCCGATGTCGCGCCGGGATTTCGAGCGACACCGGGCTGAGCACAAGGAGAAGAGCACGCAGCCCCGCTGCTGCTGATCTGGTCGGTGGTCAGGACATTGTGCCGACCTGCGGCATACCTTCGGCCGCCGCGGCGATGTTGCGCTGCATGCCGCCGAAGACCACCCAATGGAACGGTCGGATGAGCGCCCAGTAGATGTGCCCGGCCAGGCCCCTGGGGTGAAACAGCGCCCGCTGCCTGAATACGGTTCGGCGTTGGTCGTCGGTGTCGATGATGAGCTCGAGCCATGCCAGTCCGGGCAGTCGCATCTCGGCGCGCAGACGCAGCAGGTGCCCATCGTCGATCTCCTCGACCCGCCACCAGTCGAGCGCTTCCCCCACGGACAGCTCGAAGGGGTCGCGGCGTTCGCGGCGCAGGCCAGGGCCACCGAAGAGGCGGTCAAACAGACCCCGGGCCCACCATCCGAGTCGCCATGAGTACCAACCGTTTCCGCCGCCGATGCCTTCAATGACGGACCACAGCTGCTCTGCGGTGGCGTCAACCACGCGCTCGCGCTCGTCGACATAGAGCGAGCCTCCGGCCCAGTCGGGGTCGCTGGGCAACGGATCGCTTCGTGCGCCGGCGGTCGTTGCGGAGGACCACGACGTGGCCACGTCGCGGTCCTGTATGCGCTTGAGGGCCAGCTCGACCGCCTGATGGAAGCCCGTCAGCCCCATGTCGGGGTCCGGAACGTAGGCCGCGATGTCATGTTCCTTGCAGACGACCTCGTTGATGAGGCTCTCCACCAGGGGTCGGGCAATGCTGTTGGGAACTGGGGTGACCAGTCCCACCCAGTGGCTCGACAAAGAGGGCGTCAGCAGCGGAAGCGCCGCGATTCGCCGTGGTTTCAGGCCGGCGATGCCAGCGTAGGCGGCCATCATCGCCCGATAGGTCAAGACCTCGGGACCGCCGATGTCGAACCCGCGGTTCACCTCCGGTGGCATGCTGGCCGAGTCGTTGCGCCGTCTGGAGATGCTGCGGGACACCCGTTGACATGTGACTAAACAGTCACCTATCGTCAGGGGATGAGCACGTACGTCGAGCATCGGGTGGCCGCACCCAGCGCTCGCAAGCACAGATGAGGAGAGTCGCATGGACAAGGTTTTCGAGATCTACATCCGCACCACCCCGGAGCGCCTCTGGGAGGCGATCACCGACCCCGAGATCCGGAGCAAGTACCAGTTCGGCGCCCGGATCGCCTCGGACTGGACTCCGGGCTCGCGTTTCGAGATGGGTGCGCCGGGCGCGAACGGCCTCCTCGGCGAAGGTGTGAACCTCGAGGTGGAACCGCCCAGGCGGCTGGTCCAGAGCATGGTCGCGCTCTGGAGCAACGAGGTGAAGAGTGAGGGAACCTCCAGGATCACCTGGGAGATCGAGCCGGTCGGCGACTCCTGCCGTCTGACGGTGACCCACGACGAGCTTCGTGATGGCGCGAACAACGAGCTCTACGGCGGCTGGCCGATGATCCTCTCGGGCCTGAAGACGTGGCTCGAGACGGGCGAGCTGCTCACCACGCCGGGTTCGCTGCTCTACGGCTGACCAGGTGTCGCGGCGGCCGCTCAACAAACCGTCCGGCGACGGACGTCAGGACCTAGGTCCCAACCGCCGATGCCGGATCATCGGCTAACCTACGGTTAAGTAAGTTACGTTTCCGTAGGTTCTCCCGGAGGTTTCGAGCATGCCCTTGACGACGAGTGGTCGCACCACCCGCCCATCAACGCCCGCCGACCGCCCACTGCCGGTCGTTATCCAGGGAGGCATGGGCGTGGCCGTCTCGTCGTGGCGGCTCGCTCAGGCGGTGTCCCGAACCGGCCAGCTCGGCGTGGTCTCGGGGACGGCGCTGGATGTCGTGATCGCCCGGCGGCTTCAGGATGGCGACGTGGGTGGCCACGTGCGGCGCGCCCTGGCACATTTTCCGGTTCCGGCGATGGCGCAGCGGATACTCGATCGATACTTCCGCGAAGGCGGACTGAGCCCGGGCCAGCCCTACCCGCCGGTCCCCAAGCTGGCCCTGCGCCCGAGCACAGCCTTCCTGGAGCTGTCGGCCGTGGCCTACTTCGCCGAGGTGTGGCTGGCCAAGGAGGGCCATGACGGCGTGGTGGGGATCAACTTCCTGGAGAAGGTCCAGATGGCGACGCCAAGTGCGGCGTACGGGGCGATGCTCGCTAGCGTGGACTACGTCCTGATGGGGGCCGGGATCCCGAGCGAGATCCCTCGGCTCCTGGACCGGTTCGCGCTTCACGAGCCCGGTTCGCTGAACCTGCATGTGGATGGGTCGACGACGGAATACACGGTCGGACTGGATCCGGTTGAGTTCACCGGTGGCGGCCTGGCACCCCTGAATCGGCCGAAGTTCCTGGCGATCGTCTCCGCGCACGTGCTGGCCGCCTACCTCGCCCGCGAAGACGCCACCAGGCCTGACGGGTTCGTCATCGAAGGGCCCCGGGCGGGCGGGCACAACGCCCCCCCGCGCGGGCGCCTGGTTCTGGACGACGACGGTCAACCGGTCTTCGGCCCGCGCGACGACGCGGATCTGGCCAAGGTCGCCGCGGTCGGGCTGCCGTTCTGGCTGGCCGGGGGATACACCACCGCAGTGCAGGTCAGAGAAGCACTGGCTGCGGGTGCCGCAGGAGTGCAGGTGGGCACGCTGTTCGCCCTGTGCGACGACTCAGGGCTCATCCCCGCTCTCCGGCAGGAGATGCTCACGGAGCTGGGCGCCGGGCAGCTCGAGGTCCGCACCGACCCCCTGGCCTCTCCGACCGGGTTCCCGTTCAAGGTCGCATCCCTGTCGGGGACGATGTCCGAGGCCGACACGTACGCCGAACGACCGCGCCTGTGCGACCTGAGCTACCTCCGCGTCCCCTACGAGCGTGAGCCCGGCATCATCGGCTACCGCTGCCCGGCCGAGCCCGTTCACATCTACGTCCGCAAAGGTGGAGCGGCTGAAGACACCGTGGGGCGCAAGTGTCTGTGCAACGGGCTGATGGCCACTGTCGGGCTCGGCCAGACCCGCCGCGGCGGATATGAGGAGCCGCCCATCGTCACGTTGGGAGCGGACCTGGTAGGCGTAGCCAAGATGCTGTCGGAGCACCCCGCCGGATGGAGCGCTGTTCAGGCCGTCGAACACCTCTTGGGGTAGATAGATTGTGGTCATGGCGACCACGGGTAGCGCGTCACCATCGGTTGAGCTGGAGATCGGCGACCACACCGTGCGGATCTCCAACCCTGACCGCATCTACTTTGCGGCCAGGGGGGAGACCAAGCTCGACCTTGCCCACTACTACGTCAGCGTCGGAGAGGGGATCGTCCGCGCGCTTCGGGAGCGGCCCTGCATGATGCACCGTTTTCCTGAGGGCGTGGCCGGCGAGAAGGTCCATCAGAAGCGGGTACCGCACGGGGCGCCGCCATGGCTCGAGACCGTCCGGGTCAGCTTCCCTCGGTACAACCGGCATGCAGACGAGCTGTGCGTCACCGAGCTGGCGAGCGTCATCTGGGCGGTGCAGATGTCCACGGTCGAGTTCCATCCGTGGAACTCGCGGCGGGCCGACACCGAGCGGCCCGATGAGTGGCGGATCGACCTGGACCCCATGCCGGAGTGCGGTTTTGACAGGGTCCGTCGCGTTGCCGAAGTCGCACACCAGGTGCTCGATGAGCTGGGCGCGGTGGGGTGGCCCAAGACCTCGGGCGGGTCGGGTCTGCACATCTACGTGCGGATCGAGCCGCGGTGGGGCTTCGCAGATGTACGTCGAGCAGCCCTCGCCTTCGCGCGCGAGGTGGAACGGCGTGCTCCCAAGGACGCGACCACGACGTGGTGGCGAAAGGACCGTGATCCACGAGCCGTTTTCGTCGACTACAACCAGAACACCCGTGACCACACCATCGCCAGCGCCTACTCGGTGCGCGGCGTGCCGGAAGCGACAGTGTCGACCCCGATCACCTGGGACGAGGTCAAGGAGGTGGTGCCGAAGGACTTCACCATTGCGACAGTCCCACGTCGGTTTGCCGCGCTCGGTGACCTGCATGAAGGCATCGACGAGGCCGTGTTCTCGCTGGACATCCTGCTGAGCTGGGCAGAGCGGGACGAGTGCGACGAACCGGGTCAGGGGAGCGAACCGATCTGAGTCTGGGGGATGGTGCCCATGGATTTTGTGGCGCAGACTATGAAGATTCACAGCCCTGACCCTTCGGGAGGACCCCATGACTTCTCATGTCACCATGCCGGAGCTGGTACCGGTCCTGTCTCGAGGCAAGCACCGCAACGCGCGCCGCGGTGCTTGTTTCATGGAGATGGCCTCGTTCCTCGCCGGCGAACGCTGGAGCGATCATCCGTCGTGCACACACCCGCTGCTTGCCGGCATGGCCCGCCTCGTCAACGACACGGTCTCCGATCAGTTGCGCCCCCGGCTCGTGCCCCTGATCCCGTCGGTCATCGGCCTGACCAGTGAGGATCTGCACGTCGACGCGGCCATCGCCCTGCGTTCGGCGCTGACAGCCCTGCCGATCGCGTCCGCGCCGCGGCAGCATGTGCTGGCCACGGCCGTCGTGGCGTGCGAGCGCGTCGTCGCCGAGCTCGACGGTCGCGACCGGGACTCGTTGAGCCCACAAAGTCGCGACGCCCTTGACCAGGTGCGCGACGCGGCATCCTGGGCGCGGTCCTTCTCAGGCGGGCTACCTGTATCGCCCAAGACCTTCCGCGTCCGGACCGCGCCGCACATCCTGAACGTCGCCGTAGAGGGTATTGCCCTGGCGTGTGCACCCGACGTTGAACAGCGGCTGGTCGACCTGCTGGCCGCAACCATCGCCGAGTGCCAGGCGATGATCGCCACGGATGCAGATCCGAAGCACTCACGGATGCAGATGCGAAGCACTGTGTAGCGCCAGCGCTCGCCTGAGCCAGCTCGTCGGGTCCGGGTGCTTTGCCCTTGTTGGTCCTCCGGGATCTTGCAGAGGGCCGCCCAGCGCGGGACGGCGGCGTACTCTCGAAGTCGTCGGCAATGATCGTCACCGACGTCAGTCCGCGACCAACAGAGACGGAGGCACCTATGCCTCCTCCGAGCGCGGTTCACCCGTCAGTCGGGTCCGACCCACTGTTGGCGCTCTTCCAGGAGGTCACCAGCGCGCGAGAGGCGATGGTGGTGGCGCGTCGAGCGCCCCTTGGCACCCCGGGTCTGATCGAGGGCACGAGAACCCGGCTGCTTCGTGCGCTCGAGGCCTACGCCGCCGAGCTGGACGCCCGCCACCTGCCGGTGCCGTACGGCATTCACGACGATATTCGGATCCAGCGCCGGACCCTGGGCAAGCCATTTGACCGCGACCACCGCTGAACCCGGGCGACCGCAGCTGCGGCCCTGGTACTTCGTCCTCGCCTTCGGCTTCGTCAGCCTGTTCGCCGACATGGTCTACGAGGGCGCCCGCAGCATCATCGGGCCCTACCTGGCGACCCTTGGGGCGTCGGCAACGGTTGTCGGAGCCGTTGCCGGTGCGGGGGAGTTCATCGGCTACGGCCTTCGTGTGGTGTCCGGCTATCTCGTCCAGCGAGGCCGGCACTACTGGACGTGGACGATTACCGGATATGCGCTGACGGTGCTCAGCGTCCCCTTGATCGGTGCAACCAACGTGATTGCCCCGGCTCTGCTTCTTTATGGCACCGAGCGCCTGGGCAAGGCGGTGCGTTCTCCGGCCAAGGACACGCTGTTGTCCCACGCCTCCACGCAGACCGGGAGAGGGACCGCCTTCGGGGTCCACCAGGC
>DATCQG010000159.1:0-23363 GCA_036569625.1 Dermatophilaceae bacterium
TTGGTCTCCTCGGGCTCCACATTGACCGTGATGGCTTCCAGCGTGGAGGGCCTGGTCGCCCTGGCGTACGCGAGCGCACGCAGGGTGGGTTTGTGGATCTTGGAGACGAGAACGATCGCGTGGACCCTGGAGGGAAGCATCTGGTCGTCATCGGAGTCCTCGGCGACGGCGAGCTCGGTGCGCACCCGCGAGTAGTGCTTCTGGATACCCCCCATGATGATGAACAGCGCCACCATCGCGGCAATGGCAAACCCTGCACCCTTGAGGAACTTGGTGGCGAGAACGACGATCAGGACCGTGCCCGACATGAAGGCGCCGACGGCGTTGATGACCCGGCTTCGCATCATCCTCTGGCGCGCACCGGGGTCACGCTCGGTGAGCAGGTGGCGGTTCCAGTGCCGGACCATGCCGGTCTGGCTCAGGGTGAACGAGACGAAGACACCGACGATGTAGAGCTGGATAAGGCTGGTGACCTTTGCGTCGTAGATGAAGATCAGGAAGCAGGCCGCACCGGCCAGGATGAGGATGCCGTTGGAGAACGCCAGCCGGTCACCGCGCGTATGCAGCTGGCGGGGAAGGTAGCCATCCTTGGCCAGGATCGACGCCAGCACGGGGAAGCCGTTGAACGCCGTGTTCGCGGCCAGGATCAGGATGATTCCGGTGACGATCGAGATGAACACGACACCGATGTGGAAGTCGGAGAAGACGGTCTTGGACAGCTGCCCGATGATCGTGTCCTGTTCATAGGACGTGCCGACCGGCTTGCCGCCGAGCGTGAGCTGGGTCTCCGGGAACTCGGCGTACTTGATGCCAGTCAGCTTCACGAGCGTGATGATCGACATCAGCATGGTGACCGAGATGACGCCCATCAGCAGCAGGGTCGTCGCCGCGTTCTTGCTCTTGGGCTTCTTGAACGCCGGGACGCCGTTGGAGATGGCCTCGACCCCGGTCAGTGCCGCGCACCCGGACGAAAAGGCCCGCAGCAGCAGGAACACCATGGCGAACCCGGCCAGTCCACCCGCGCTGGCCTCTGGCAGCAGGTTGAACCGGGCGCTGTCGGCCTGTGGCAAGGACCCGGTCGCAGACCGGAAGAACCCGAACAGAGCCATGCCGACGATGCCGATGATGAACGCATACGTCGGGATCGCAAAGGCGGACCCGGATTCGCGAACCCCGCGCAGGTTCATCGTGGTCAGCAGCACGACCAGGCCGATCGCGACGGGCATCTCGTGCCCCCGCAGCATCGGTAGCGCCGCAGCTGCGTTCTGCACACCCGACGAGATCGACACCGCGACCGTCAGCACGTAGTCGACCAGCAAGGCACTGGCGACCGTCAGGCCCGCGCGCGGGCCAAGGTTGACGGTCGCCACCTCATAGTCACCCCCACCCGAGGGGTAGGCATGGACGTTTTGACGGTATGACGCCACCACGACGAGCATGACGAAGACGACCACGAGGCCGATCTGCCACGAGTGGGTCGTGGCGAAGGCGCCACCGGAGACAGCCAGGGTCAGGAAGATCTCGTCCGGCGCGTAGGCCACCGAAGAGAGGGCATCGCTGGCGAACACGGGCAGCGCAATCCGCTTCGGGAGCAACGTCTCCCCGAGCCGGTCGCTGCGCATGGCCCTACCGACCAGCAACCGTTTGATGATCCTGCCTGAAGTCGACACGCCGAACACTCTAGGCGGCGAGCAAGCTGGCGCGCGCAATTCGCGCCGCGCAGAGTTTCGTGCGCAGGGGTCCCTCGGCTCGGTGTAGCGTCGCTGCGTGCACTTCGTCATCATGGGATGTGGCCGGGTCGGGTCGACCTTGGCGCTCAGTCTGGAGAGTCAGGGCCACGACGTGGCCGTCATCGACAGCAGCAGCGCGGCTTTTCGCCGTCTGGGCAGCAGCTTCGAGGGCAAGAAGGTGACCGGCCTCGGGTTCGACAGGGACACCCTGCGGGAGGCCGGCATCGAGGACGCATATGCGTTTGCCGCCGTGAGCAATGGTGACAACTCCAACATCCTCGCGGCCCGGGTCGCCCGTGAGACGTACTCCGTCGAGCATGTCGTGGCGCGCATCTACGACCCCGGCAGGGCGGAGATCTACCAACGCCTCGGTATCCCAACGGTGGGCACGGTGCGCTGGACCTCTGACCAGATGCTGCGCCGCCTGTTGCCCCAGGGCTCCGTCCCTGAACACACAGACCCCAGCGGCCTGGTGGTCATTGCCGACGTGCCCCTCAACCCGGCCTGGATCGGCCGCCGGATGAGTGAGATCGAGTCGACCTCGGGCGCCAGGGTGGTCTACGTCACCCGCCTCGGCGAGGGCATGCTTCCGGGGGTGGACACCGTCTATCAGGATGGCGACCTGGTCCACGTCGTCACGACATCAGCTGCGCTGAGCTCCGTCGAGCAGACCCTCGACCAGACACCCCCGGTCCACTGACAGCCGCTCCCCCCCGCCACCGCCCCGAAAGACCATCGCACGAAAGGACATGAGCCCCGATGCGAGTTGTCATTGCCGGAGCAGGCAGTGTGGGTCGTTCGATCGCCCGCGAGCTGTTGCACAACGGTCACCAGGTGCTGTTGATCGACAAGGACGCTGACGACGTCCAGGCCGGCCGTGTCCCCAACGCCTCGTGGCTCCTGGCTGACGCCTGCGAGATCAGCTCGCTGCACGAGGCCAACCTGGCCGACTGTGATGTTGTCGTGGCAGCGACAGGGGACGACAAGGCCAACCTGGTCGTGTCGCTGCTGGCCAAGACGGAGTTCGGCGTCCCCCGTACCGTTGCCCGCGTCAACAACCCGAAGAATGAGTGGATGTTCGACGAGGCGTGGGGGGTGGACGTGGCCGTATCCACTCCGCGACTGATGACCGCGCTGGTCGAGGAGGCAGTCAGCGTCGGCGATCTGGTGCGTATCTTCACCTTCGGACAGGGCAGCTCAACGATGGCCGAGCTCACTCTGCCGGTCGACAGCCCGTACGCGGGCAAGCGGATCGGTGATGTTCCCTGGCCCGCCGACTGTGTTCTGGTGGGGATCATCCGCGAGGACCACCCGATCGCGCCGAGTCGTGATGACTCCCTCGAGGCTCACGACGAGCTCCTCTTCCTTGCCACGCCGGAGGTTGAGGATGCTCTCGAGGCGCTGCTCAGCCCGGGAAAGAGAGAGCCGCGCGGCGAGGAATGAGCAAATCACGTCCGGTATGCCGACCGGGCGCCTCGGGTCACCGACGTTCTTCGCGTGTGAGCGGTACGCGCCCTCGGATCACCGCGAATCCTCCGGCTTCTCCGGCGCGGTGAGCGGCGTCTTTCCCCGCATGAGGAGCATCCCCATCACCGCCACGGCGCAGAGGTAGGCCGGCCAGCCGAGGGCGATCTTCGCGACACCCAGCAAGGCGACCTGTCCCGCGAGATAGAGGGGGTACATCACGACGACGCGCACGGCATACAGAGCGACGAGAACCATGGTGAGCCGTTGGCAGACCGTGACCAGGCCGCGGTCACGTCGCCAGGCGGTGGGGTCCTGGACCAGGTGGGGGTCGCCAGCCGCGACGATGAAGCCGACGAGCGGCCAGCGCACCACGACGGACAGCAGCGATCCGGCACCCCAGGCAGCGCTGGTGAGTATCCCCGGCAGGAATGCCGCCTCGGGGCGTCCGCTGCGCAGAGCGAAGAACGCGGCGGTGGCGGTGGCGACGATGGCCGACAGGACGTATCGCGGCGTCTGACGGGCTACGAGGCGAACCACCAGCAGGACCAGCACGATGACCGCCGAGGCAATCACAGCGATCTTGACGTCGTGTCGCCAGGTCCAGGCCGCGACGAACGCGACGGTCGGCAGGGCGGCCTCGAACGAACCGCGGGCGCCCCCCAACGCCGACGAAAGTCGTTCGCGGATCAGGGACTCGACCGTATGCGCGGTCGCATCGATGGGCGGTTGGGTCACGAGCTCCTCGTCAGTGGCCACGGGTTGGCTTGATCTCGTAGGCCGGGTTGAAGATCGTTGGTATGCCGTGCTTGTAGGTCACGAGCCCGTGCGCGGTCAGATAGGTCCCCGGGACGATGCCCGCGATGCGCCGACGGCCGAGCCATACGAGGTTGAGGGTCTTGCTGCCGTCGTAGAGCTCCACCACCAGGGCCGGGACGTTCACGCGAGGGCGCAGGGTCACGCTGCGGACGGCGCCACAGACGCTGGCGTCCTTGCGGTTCGCCAGGTCGGCGATAGGCGTGGCACCCAGACGCCAGGTGTCCTCCTTCAGCTCGCGGTCCTCGAGCTCTGAGGCCGTGCTGGCCAGGCGCGACGTAAGACGTGAGAGCAGCTTCGGCTTTGCCTCTTCGGCTGGGCGTTGGTCAGCTGTCATGACTGCGGAACACCACCTAGTGAATCTCTGTGATCTCTGGACCACGCTCGAACGGGTGAAGGTCAGCCATCGACGGAGGTGCCATGGCGGGCTCCCCGTCGGCCGTGTCCTGGGCCGCGCCGTCCTGACCAGCCGCCCCGTCCGGGCCAGCCGGGTCGACCTGGTTGGGCAGCTTCAGCGTCAGCAGCTCGCGAGGGGCCATGGCCTCGTCGCCACGCACCACCACCGTCGCCCTGACGACGTCCAGCAGGGCGGATGCGGCGTCCTCGTCGATGGCAGCGCGACCGCTGAGAACGGCCCGCAGAAACCAGCGAGGCCCGTCGACACCGATGAACCTCGCCGGGGAGAACACGGTGCGGCCATCCGGGGCCTGACCCGGCATCCGGGCCTGCAGCTCGAGACCGAGCGGACCGGAGGTCAGGTCAGCGGTGCCGCCCTGGCTGGTGATGCTGGCAGCGATCTCGGCGCGGATGTCCTCCCAGATGCCCTCGGTCCGTGGTGCGGCGAAGGCCTGCAGCTGAACGGCGGACTCCCCCAGAACAGCCGTGACACCAACCACATTCTGCGACTCCTGCTCGACCTCGAGACGGAGCTCCATCCCCTCGATACCGGTGACCCACAGTGCACCCAGATCCAGGCGACCCTGCAGACCGTCGACCTCGGCGCGGTCGAACGGGCCGTTCTGAGCGGCCGGGCCCGGGTCTTGACTCTCGGACCCTTCGTGGTCGGCCACCTGGCCGGGGTCGGCGCTCGTCATGGCCCAGTCGGGCTCAGTGCTGGTGTCTTTGCTCGCACGGCGGAAGATGCCCACGTATCGTCAGTCCTTAGATGTCGTCGTCAAGGAGACGGGCGGGCCGAATCCTCCGCTGTCTCCATGTCCAGTGTCCCCCCGAAGGCTCCCCGGAAGCGACTCCACCTCGACGAAATGGGCCTCACTGACGCGTTGGACCAGAAGCTGGGCGATGCGGTCGCCGCGGGAAATCGTGAATGCCTGGTTGGAGTCGGTGTTGAGCAGGTTGACCAGGATCTCGCCCCTGTAGCCCGCGTCGATCGTCCCTGGCGCGTTGACCAGGGTGATCCCGTGTCTCGCCGCAAGCCCCGAGCGCGGGTGGACGAACGCGGCATACCCGGTGGGGAGGGCGATGGCCACACCCGTCGGAACCAGGGCTCGCTGCCCGGGCGCAAGACTGACGTCCTGGCGCGCGTACAGGTCGGCGCCCGCATCTCCTGGGTGGGCATAAACAGGCACCGGCAGATCCGGGTCCAGGCGCGAGATCAGCACCTCAACCCGCGAGGAGTCAGCCACGGGCTGACGCCATGTAGGCGCGGTGAACCCTCCGGCTCACGCCGCGCACTCGCGACAGATCGGCTGTCCGCCGACCTCCTTGGCCAGCTGACTGCGGTGGTGCACGAGGAAGCAGCGGGAGCAGGTGAACTCGTCGGCCTGGCGTGGAACCACGCGGACAGAGAGCTCCTCGCCGGACAGGTCGGCCCCGGGCAGCTCAAAGCCCTCGGCCTGCTCGGTCTCGTCGACATCGACGCTCGAGGAGCTCTTGTCGACGCGACGCGACTTCAGCTCCTCGATGGAGTCTTCGGCGTGGTCATCGTCGGTCTTGCGTGGCGCGTCATAGTCAGTCGCCATGTCTGGTGTCGCCCTCCTGAGGTTCTGGGCAGATTGAATGTCGTGGGTGGCTGCGCTTTCAACGCCGGGCCCATCGATTTTGTGCCCACGCCCGCGGGGATTGTGCCCTATTTGAACGCCTACGTCGACTTCGCGGTCAACCCAGAGGTGCCAGGGCCTCCAAGATGGACACCAAAGACGCATGTATGCCGGGTCCGGCGGCCACCACGGCGGCCTCGCCCGGCGCCATCTTGTCAAGCCCCGTCACCAGTGCCCCAGCCTCGGTGGCGATGATCCAGCCGGCCGCCAGATCCCACGGATTCAGGCCCGACTCGTAGTAGGCGTCGACCGTGCCGCGGGCTACCGCGCACAGGTCCAGTGCCGCGCTTCCCGCCCGCCGGATATCGCGGATCTCGGGCAGGATCGCGGCGACCACCTGGCCCTGTCGGGCGCGCACCTGCGGCAGGTAGCCGAAGCCGGTGGCCACCAGTGACTGCAGGAGCACCTCGACCCGGTTGACGCTCATCGCCCGGTCCACGTCGGCGACCAGAACGTGGGCGCCACCGCCCAGACGAGCATGGAAGATCTCCTGGGTGAGCGGGTTGCAGATGGCGCCGGCGACCGGTTGCCACTGCCCCGGCGTCGCCGCGTCACCGATGACGGCGGCCACCGAGACGCAGTAGGCCGGGATCTCGTAGAGATAGTTCACCGTGCCGTCGATCGGGTCGATGACCCAGGTGATGCCCGAAGTTCCTTCGGAGGAGCCGTCCTCCTCGCCCAGCATCGCATCGTCGGGACGGGCATCGAGCAGGTGGCGACGCAGCAGCGCCTCGGACTGCTGGTCCATCACGGTCACGATGTCGTTGATGCTGCTCTTGGTGTCAAGAACGCCGAGGGCGGCCGGGCGGTCCTCGACGATGAAACGTCCTGCCACGCCGGCGGCAGAGACCGCGAGGTCCTCTAGCTCGCGAAGCAGCGACTGCGACAGCGCCTCGGCAGAGGGTCCGTTGCCCCAAGCGCCCAGGTCGGGTGACATCAGTCGGACCCGCACAGCGCCGGCTTGGCCGCCCTCACGTTGGGACAACAACCCGGACGGCATACCGGTGGGAACGCCTCTTTGCCCGGCCAGGTAGGACCGGCCACAGACGCCCCACTGCGCGCCTGCGCGGCCCTTTCGAACGCAAGGTCGACCAGACCCGAGACGAACTCGGGGTCGGTGCCGACCGTTGGCACCCTCACCATCTCCAGGCCGGCGGCTGCCGCGCTCTGTGCAGCCTCGGTGTCGAGGTCGAACCGGACCTCCATGTGGTCCGAGATGAAACCGATCGGGGCCACGACCACGGTTCTGATCCCCTCGGCGGCCAGAGCCCGCAGGGCGTCGTTGACATCCGGCTCCAGCCAGGGCTGCGTGGGCGGTCCCGACCGGGAGCAGTAGACCAGCTCGTGGTCAAGCCGGCGGCTCAGCGTCGCATTGACCTCCTCGGTGATGGCTGCCGCCAGCTCCAGGTGCTGGCGTCTGTAAGCGTTGCCCTCTGCGTCGCCGGGACCAGAGGTGGCGTCCATACCCTCAGAGATCGAGTGGGTGACGAAGACGAGGCGGACCTCTGGGTCCGGGCGCTCGCCAAGGGCGCGCACGGCTTCGGTCACCAGCCGCGCATTGCTGCGAGAGAACCCGGGGTGGTTGAAGTACGGCCGCACCTTGTCTATCTCGATCTCGCGACCCTCCTCGGCCAGGGTCAGAGCTGCAGCTGCGAGGTCTTCGCGGTACTGACGGCAGGAGGAGTAGGAGGAGTAGGCGCTGGTCACAATGGCGACCACGCGGCGGATACCGGCGTCGTAGGCCTCACGCAGCGTGTCGGTGACGAACGGGTCGAAGTTGCGGTTGCCCCACAGCAACGGCACGGAGATGCCACGGCGGTCGAGCTCCGAGCGCAGCGCGCCCAGCAGGGCCCGGTTCTGGTCGTTGATGGGGCTCTTGCCGCCGAAGGACGCATAGTGCTCGGCCACGGCCGCGAGCCGCTCGTCGGGGATCCCCCGGCCGGCGGTCACGTTGCGCAGGAACGGCATCACGTCGTCGGGACCTTCAGGCCCGCCGAACGACATCAGCAGTATGGCGTCGTACGGGGCCAGTGGGGCGCCGTCGGTCTCATGAGGGGGCGAAGTCATAGGGAGTCTCCGGTTCACGGTGGGGCTCGGTCATTATGGATCCCCGTGGTCCGGCCAAAACTACCTTTGCGGCGTGGCCTGCACCCAGCCGGTCGCCGAGGGTGGCAGAGTCTGTTGTTGTCGGGCGACTCAGGAGAAGGCGATGCAAGACCTGCAACTCATAGGCGTTCACGAAGATGGTGAGCATCTTCTGCTTGCCGGCGGCGACGGCGGACGTTTCCGGATATCGGTCGACGAGCCGTTGCGCGCTGCCATTCGCCACGATCGTCCGCGGCTGGGGCAGCTACAGATCGAGATCGACGGTGGCCTGCGCCCACGCGACGTCCAGGCCCTCATCCGCGCGGGTGCCTCTGCTGAAGAGGCCGCCAGCCGGGCAGGCTGGACGGTCGAGAAGGTCCACCGTTACGAGGGACCGATCCTTGCCGAACGTGAGCACGTGACCGGCCTTGCACGCGAAGCCCGTGTGCGCGGGCGCGGTAACGACTCGAGCGCCGGCAATGCGCCCACGCTCTCGGCGCGGGTTGCCGAACGGCTCAAGGGGCGTGGCGTCGACCCGACCGGGGCCAGCTGGGACTCATGGCGGGCCGAAGAAGGCCCGTGGACGGTTGTTCTGACGTTCGCCGCCGGTGGGCGCCAGCGTCAGGCATCGTGGTGCTTCGACCCTGCTGACCGGACGGTCTCTGCCATCGATGATGAGGCCCGGTGGCTCAGTGAGGCCGAGCAGCTGGCGGAGGGGCCGATCCCCGCCCCGCACCTGACATCGCCTCCCGAGCGCGCCACGAAGCTTTATGACGTCGAGGCTGAGGGCGGCCTGCGAACGCCCACAGCCGGGCATCACGAGGAGCCTCTCGACCTGATGACGGCGATGCGGGAGCGCAGCACCGCGCGCGGCCGACGCAGGTCCGGTGGCCGTCGTGGCTCACCAAAGGCTCCGACGAACGTGCCAGGGGCCGGTGACCACGCTCCAGATCAGGCGCTACCCCTTGAGGACATGTCGTACGACCCCGAGTCGATGCCTCCTCCCCCTGCCGCGCACGCCGACCCCGATTCGTCCGGTCCTGATGGTCGCCCCGAGCCCGCCGCGGCCGCCTATCTCGTCGAGCTGGCCGATCACGACAGCTCGTTCGAGGCTTCGTCGGTCAGCGATGCGGCCGATGACGAGGCTTCCGATGACAAGACACCGCGGGCTCGCCGGAAGCCTGCCCGCAAGACCGGCCGACCCAGCGTTCCTGCGTGGGGCGACATCATGTTTGGTTCGAGGCCGGGCACAGACCGTTCCTAGAACGGCAGCACCTCGGGTGAGATGGCGACGGCCCGCGCGGCCTGTGAGGTCATCCGGCGCATGTAGTGACGCCGACACAGGACCTCGTACTCCACCACTGCGACGTCGCCGGGCGAGATGTCTCCCACTGCTACCTGCTCACCCTCCAGGACCATTGCCCCGTCCAACACCCTGGCGTTCTGGGTCGCGCGATGGCCACACCAGCACAACGCCTCCACCTGCAGAGCCTGGACCCGATCGGCCAGCTCGATCATCCGGCGGGACCCCGGGAACAGCTCAGTCCTGAAGTCAGCGGTTATTCCGAACGCGTAGACGTCGATGGACATCTCGTCCACGAGTCGGGCGAGCTGCTCGACCTGGAGTGCGGTATAGAACTGGGCCTCGTCGCAGATCAGATAGTCCACCCGCTGCCCGCTCGTCGCCCGGCTGACAATGAGGTCCCAGAAGTCGAGGTCGTCGTCGACCTCGAGGGCGTCTCTGGCCAGGCCCAGTCGCGAGGACAGAACAGCCACCCCCGCCCGGTCATGCTTGGTGAAGATCAGCCCTGCCCGTCCACGTGCGGCGTGGTTGTGGTCCATCTGAAGAGCCAGGGTCGACTTGCCACAGTCCATGGTGCCGGAGAAGAAGACGAGTTCAGCCACGAGAGCGGAGTCTAATGGGGGCGCAGATCACGCCTCCGGAGCGCTGTCCCTGGCGGCCACCTGAAGCAACGGGATGGCGACCTCCTCGGGGCTGAGCGAACCGTGAAGACCCAACAACGCCAACAGCTGTGGACGTGCAGTTCGGGAGTCGACGACGGCAAAGTTGTCACGCATCGCAACGATCACGTCGCCGATGCGGGGCAGTATGCGCTGCGAGACGGTGCCGAACAGCCCCTGTCCGACCGCCTCGTCCCGGCTGAACACCCAGGCTCTTGCGTCCAGCCGCTCGCGCCACGCGGCCAGCACATCGCCGGATGCCCCCTGCTCGCAGTACAGCTGCAGCGATCGGAACTCACCGCCCACGTGGCGGATGCCATGGGCCAGCTCGGCGTCGTGAGCGAGGTCGATCCGCAGATCGTGCGGAACGTCAACCATGCCGTGGTCAGCCGTGATCTGGACCGAGGTGTCCGAGGGGACGCCGGCCGCGAGGCGGGCCATAGCCCGATCGATCAGCTCCAGCTCGTCACCCCACTCCAGGGACTGGCATCCATGAACGTGCCCAACCTTGTCGAGCTCTCCCCAGTAGAGATAGACGAGGGCCCGCTTGCTGGCCCGAACTGCCGCAAAGGCTGCGTCCACCCTCGCGTCGAGCGAACGTGCTGCCTTGAACGACCCGCCACGCAGTGCCGCGTTGGTCAGCCCGGAGCCGTCGAAGAAGCCGGCACCTATGCGGGTGACGGTCACGCCGTCCGCGGCCGCCCGCTCGAACTCGGTCTGGATCGGTTGCCACGAGAAGGGATCCGGACCGTTCTCCCAGGACAGCTCGTTCAGCAGCCGGTCCTCGCCGGGAACAAGCACCTCGTAGCCGACAAGCCCGTGTGCGCCGGGCGGCAGGCCGGTGCCGAAGGTGCCCATGCTCGTGGCTGTGGTCGACGGGAACCCCGCCTGGAGGCGGTATCCGTCGTGGAGGAGTGAGCGCAGGAACGGCGCGTGCCCGCTGCGCTGGAGCAGAAGCTCATAACCCAGCCCGTCGACAAGCACCACGACCGAGCGCCGGGCGGGCAACAGGTCCAGGAGGTCACGGCTTCCATCGCCCTCACCATCCGGTTCGGCCACGCCCAGTGACCGTGCGACCGCCGGCAGCACACCGGCAAGCCCCGTGGCGTCATACGTGGGCATCAGGCTTTCGTCGAACACAGGCGGCGACCTCAGCGTCCGATCGCCTCGGACAGCGCTCGTGCGAAGGTCATGGCTTGTGCCAGTGCCGGCTCCCCGTCGGCATCGGCGCTGATCCGGAGCCCGATGTCGTCAGTGGTCACGGTGCCCTCGTAACCGTGGTCGGCTTCGCAGTTCGGGTCGCCGCAGGTCGCGGGAACCATGTCGACCCGGCTGACCGCGCCCCAGCCCAGGGTGAGGGTGAGCTCACGTCCCAAAGACCCGGGCACGTAGGTCGCCGGGGAGGCCACGACGTGGGTCAGCATGACGCCCCGCACTGCACTCAGCGGCACACACTCGGACGTTGCCGTTGCCGTTGCCGTTGCTGCAGCCGTTGCCAGGGTCTCCGCGCTCTCGGACTCACCATGGACGTCCTCGCCTGCATAGTCGTCGGCGTGGGCGACCACGAGCCGGGTGGGCGTCAGGGCCAGAACGGTGATGTGCCGCCGAACCGTGTCTTGGTCAAAAGTCGTCTCCTGGTGCACCAGGTGCGAGACGACCTCGTCACCGGCCACGGCCGACGCCACCACATCCCCGACCAGCGCCGGGTAGTACCCCGCCTCCTCGATGTCCTTGGTCAGCGAGCTCGGGAGGGGACGGCGTTGCGTCGTGATCTGGTCGGCGGTGTTACCCATGGGACACATCTTGGCGCATCCACCGAGCTGGCGCTCGCCCTGCACCCCTTGGTCTGCCCCTTTCGCACCGTCGCGCTACGTAAGTGCGCGCCGTGCGGTGTCTTTTCGGGTGCCTGCTGGTGCCACGACGATCTCGACCCCGAGCACATCGACACCGCCGGGATGCGCGATCGCCGGGTTGATCACCAGTGACGCCACGTCGGGCTGTTGGTCGGCCAGCACCGAGACCCGGGCCAGCAGATCTGCGAGCGCGGAGCGATCGGTGGGCGCGGCGCCTCTGTATCCGTCCAGGAGAGGCGACGCCTTGACCGATGAGATCAGGTCGTTCACGTCGACGTCGGTCAGCGGCGGGATCCTGTGCCCGATATCGCCCAGGAGGTCAGTCGGTGGCCCGGCGATGCTGAAGCTGACCACGGGTCCGAACAATGAGTCCTCCGCTGTCCGCACCACACAGGCGACCCCGGGTGTTCCCATCCGCTGCACGACGAACGTGTCCGCGTGGAGGGGGGAGAGTCGCAAGGACAGCGTCTCGAAAGACTCCCGGACCGAAGCCTCGGTCCCCAGGTCGAGGCGGATGCCGGCCAGACCCGGCTGGTGCCGCACCGCCGGTGAGATGGACTTGAGCACGACCGGATAGCCAAGGTGCTGCGCGGCGGCCACCGCATCGTCAGCCGTCTCCACCGGGATGGTGGGCCAGAGCTCCACGCCGTAGGCAGCAAGCAGTGTCTGGGCCTCTGTGGGTTCGAGCGCCCGACCCGCCGGGGCGTCCGCCAGGATGCGCTCGACGATGCGCTCGACCGCCTCACGGTTCACACCCGACGGGTTGACCAGCTCCCCTCGGTCCCTGGCTCGCCACTGTCCATAACGAGTGGCAGCCACCAGAGACCTCACGGCATCTTCCGGCATCGGGTATGCCGGGACAGCCCTTGCGCCGTGATCTTCGCCATCCTGTCCTGAGAGCACCGCGGTGACACCCCTCATGCCCAGAAAGGTTGACACGCATGGCTTTTGCGATCGAGCGGCTGACTCAACGACGGCATGCGCCACATCCACGCCGCTGGTGACCAAGGGGGGCGTGAAGCAGGTCAGGACACTGTCGACGTCATCATCCTCGAAGGCGGCGTCAAGGGCGGTCACGAAGTCCGCAACCTTGGCCTCGGCCGGCAGGCAGAGCGGACCATGGGTGATCTCCAGGCCCCAGCTGACGCACGCCTCTGCAGTGAGCGCTCCGAGGGCGGTGGAGTTGCCGACAATCGCCACCCGCGGACCGCGCGGCAGGGGCTGGTGGACCAGAAGCTGGGCCACGTCGAAGAGCTGGTGAACGTTCTCGACCCGGATCACGCCGGCCTGACGCAGCATGGCGTCGAATGCGGCCGGCGGCACCCGGGTGGCGCGGGCCTGGTGACCGGGCGGGACGCTGTACGAGCTGATCCCGGACTTGACCACGATGACGGGTTTGCGCAGGGCAAGCTGTCGACCGATCCGGGAGAACTTGCGCGGGTTGCCCATCGACTCCAGGTACAGGCCCACCACGTGGGTGTCGTCGTCGTCGATCCAGTACTGCATGAAGTCGTTGCCAGAGACGTCGACGCGGTTGCCGGCCGAGGCAAAGATCGAGATGCCGAGGTTGCGCTTGGCTGCGTCGGCAAGCACGGCGATGCCGAGGGCCCCGCTCTGTGAGAACAGACCCAGGTGCCCGGCTGGGGGCAGCACAGGCGCCAGTGAGGCGTTCAGGCAGACGTCGGGGTGGGAGTTGATCAGACCGAAGGAGTTGGGGCCGATGACGCGCATGCCGCTTTCGCGCGCGGTCCTCTTCAGCTCCTGCTGGCGGTGTTCACCGACGGGCCCGGACTCGGCGAAGCCGGCAGACCCCACCAGCAGCGTCTTCACGCCGGCTGCAGCGCAGTCCGCGACGACGTCCAGCACCGACTCGGCAGGGACTGCGACAACGGCCAGGTCAACGGGGTCGGGGATGTCGCTGACCTTTGCATAGGCCTTGAGCCCCAGTACCTCCTGGGCCTCGGTGTTGACGGCATGAACCCGGCCCTTGAAACCGGCGGCAAGGATGTTCGCCAGCAGCTGGTGGCCGATCGAGTCGGCCCGCCGCCCGGCCCCGACAACGGCAACCGAGTCGGGAAAAAGCATTGTGCGCACGCTGAGGGCTTCGGCGCGGTGCTCCCGGGACATCCGGACCGCCTGGGACTGCGCAGTCGGCTCGATCTGCAGGGCCACGGCGATGATGCCGTCCTCGAAGTGATAGTTGACCTCGTACCCAGCCTCGGTGAAGACCTGGATCATCTTGCGGTTCTGTGGCAGGACGTCCGCCACGAACTTGGCCACCCCCCGTTCCTGACCGATGGCTGCCAGGTGCTCCAGCAGGACCGAGCCCACACCCTTGCCCTGTTGGGCGTCGGAGATGTGGAAGGCGACCTCGGCCGTCGTCGCGTCCAGCCGGTCATAGCGGGCGATCCCGATGATCTCCCCCCGAAGCGTTGCCACGAGAGCGACCCGCCAGTCGTGGTCGACCTCGGTGAACCGGGCGACGTCCTTGTCGCTCAATGTTTTCAACGGGGCGAAGAAGCGAAGATAGATGGACTCGGCGGACTGTCCCGCGTGGAACCGGCGAAGGGCGTCAGCGTCAGCAGGCATGATCGGACGCACATGGGCCACGGACCCGTCCCGCAGAACCACGTCGGCCTCCCACCGCGTCGGATATGTGTCGGGGCGTGCGGCCGTGTCGGTCATGGCTTCAGGATGTCAGATATGTCCCGGCGCCCGCATTCGGCGCGCGCTCCACCACCTTCACGATCGCGACCGTCGCAGCCAGAGACAGCGGGACTGCTCGTGGCTAAGGTCAGGTCATGGCCGATGCATACGCACAGTTCCGTAGTGCCCGAGACCTCCTGCTTGCAGCACGGACCGACTACGCCCAGGCCGTGGACGCCTACCAGCCACCCCGACCGCAGGACTTCAACTGGGCCGTCGACTGGTTCGACCGGGTAGCGGCGGACGCCACGACCGGTGCCCGGGTCGCCCTGAAGCTCGTCGAGGCCGACGGGACAAGCAACTCGGTGACGTATGCCGAGATGGCGGCCCGCTCCTCGCAGGTCGCGTCGTGGTTGTCCACCCTTGGTGCGCTCCAGGGCGACCGGCTGCTGCTGATGCTCGGCAACCAGGTGGAGCTGTGGGAGACCCTGCTGGGCTGCATCAAGCTCGGCGTCGTGGTGATACCGGCCACGACGTTGCTGACCCCGGCCGACCTGGAGGACCGGATCAGGCGGGGGCACGTCAGACACGTCATTGCAGCCTCGGCCGACGCCACCAAGTTCGACGCCGTCCCTGGCGACTACACGCGTATGGCTGTCGGCGAGCCAGTCCCTGGCTGGACGTCATACGGCGAGTCGCACTCTGCACCAAACGAATTCGCGCCCTCGCAGTCAGCAGGCGGCGACGACACTCTGCTGCTCTACTTCACATCGGGCACGACCGCCGAACCCAAGCTCGTCGAGCACACCCATCTGTCCTACCCGGTCGGGCATCTGTCGACGATGTACTGGATCGGACTGCAACCCGGCGACGTCCATCTCAACGTGTCCTCGCCGGGGTGGGCCAAGCATGCGTGGTCGTCCTTCTTCGCTCCGTGGAACGCCGAGGCCACCATCCTGGTCGTGAACCAGCCACGCTTCGACGCTGCGGCGCTGCTCGAGACCATGGCGCAGGAGTCCGTCACCACCTTCTGTGCCCCTCCGACCGTCTACCGGATGCTTATCCAGCAGGACCTGGCTCCGTGGCGGGAGCGACTCTCCCTCCGCGAGATGGTCGGGGCCGGCGAGCCGCTGAACCCCGAGGTCATCCAGCAGGTTCAGGACGGGCTCGGGGTTACGATCCGGGATGGCTTCGGCCAGACCGAGACGACCGCGCAGGTTGGCAACAGCCCCGGTCAGGAGGTCGTACCCGGCTCGATGGGGCGGACCCTGCCGGGTTACGACGTCGTCCTTCTCGACCCGGCGACAGGCGAGGAGCGGGTCGGTGCGGGAGCGGAGGGCGAGCTCTGTCTGCGTCTGACCGGCCCCCAAGGACGGCCTGTGGGCCTGATGGTCGGCTACCGGGGCGACGGCGAGCGAACGGCTGAGTCGATGAGGGACGACGCCTATCACACGGGCGACATAGCCTCCCGCGATGCTCGCGGCTACATCACGTACGTCGGACGCGCCGATGACGTGTTCAAGGCCTCTGACTACCGGATCAGCCCGTTCGAGCTCGAGTCCGTGCTGATCGAGCATCCGGCGGTTGCCGAGGCGGCCGTCGTGCCATCGCCTGACCCGACCCGCCTGGCAGTGCCGAAGGCGTATGTCGTTCTGGCGCCTGGCTACCCAGCGACTGCCCAGACCGCCGAGTCGATCCTGTCCTACGCGCGGATGCACCTCGCGCCGTACAAACGCGTTCGCCGTATCGAGTTCGCCGAGCTGCCCAAGACCATCTCAGGCAAGATCCGCCGCGTCGAGCTGCGTGGACGCGAGGACGACGCACACGGTGCCGGCATGGAGGACTCGAGGCGGGCCAGCGCGATGGAGTTCTGGGAGTCCGACTTCCCCGGGCTGAAGGACTGAGGCCAGGCTCAGCGCATCGTGAAGACCACGGTCACGCTGACGCTGACGTCCTGACTACCCGGCTGGATCGGGACGCTGGCCGACTTCGCGCTGTCCATCGCGGCGTACGGCACAGGGATCGGTGAGGGGGTCGAGACGTCTTCGGTGATACTCATGACCTCGCCGAGGCTCCGTCCAGCCGCCCTGGCGTACTGCTCAGCCTTGGCCTTGGCGTCCGCGAACGCCCTGTCGCGAGCACTCGAGACAAGCGCGCTGGTCTCCTCCAGGTCGAGGCTGATCCCGTTCACCCGCATGGCGTTGCCGCCGGCGCTCACGGCTTGGCCAACGGCGTTGCCGGCGCGGCCGAGGTTGCGTAGCTTCGCGCTGACGCTCTCCGACACCTGGTAGCCCTTGAGGCGCGGTACCGCGCCGTTCAAGTAGTCGTATTCGGGCTGGATGCTCAGTCCCGAGGTCTGCAGATCCTTCCTCTCAACGCCGTTGGCGAGCAGCGACTTCTGGACGGAGTCAGCAGAACGGTTCGCCGACGCGAGTGCCTCGGACACCGAGGAGGCGGTCGCGACGACGGAGAGGTCGAGCCGCAGGGTGTCGGGGGTGCCCGCGACGTTGGCCCGTCCACTCACGGTGATTCCCGGACCCCCGATCACCGGGGTCGTCGCGGACTGGGTGGTGGGAGAAAGGCGCGACGAGGCAGGTGCGAATGAGGTGCTGGTCCCGACGAAGGTCGAAGAATTGGCGGGTGCGCCTCCCGAGCGGACAGCGCCGATGGCATAGACGACAGTGAGGACAAGAACGGTGAGAACGACAAGGGCCGCGCGTCGGGCGGTGATGGTGAGCGTCATGTCGCTTTGACGCAGGACAGGTCACCCCGGTTCCACCCAGCCCGGCGGTTCCATGGAGTGCCGCCCAGATCCGTTGGTGAAACAGCGGCTTCGCCCCGCGAAGACGTGCCTCCGTCCGTGAAACAGTGGCGACATGGAGTTCTCCGAGGTCGCCCGCAAGCGCCGCATGGTCCGTCGGTACGACCCTGACCGCCAGGTGCCGGACCAGGTGATCCTGACCGTGCTGCGCAATGCGATTCGGGCCCCGAGCGCAGGGTTCAGCCAGGGCTGGGACTTCCTCGTGCTCACCAAACCCGAGGAACGACAGGCGTACTGGGCTGCCACCGCTGATGCCGACGACGACCCCGATCCGTGGCTGGAGGGCATGCGGAGTGCCCCAACACTGATCCTGTGCCTTTCGGACGAGGGCACCTACCTGCGGCGCTACGCAGAGCCGGACAAGGGCTGGACGGACATGGACGAGGCTCGCTGGCCGGTCCCCTACTGGGATATCGACACCGGCATGGCTGCGCTGATGATGCTGCTGACCGGGGTTGACGAGGGACTCGGAGGCTGCTTCTTCGGAGCCCCGCCCGAGACCCACGAGGATGTCTTCGAGGCGTTCGGCATCCCTCATGACCGCAACCTCGTGGGCGTGGTCTCGCTGGGGTACCCGGTGCCGCATGCGAAGAGCGGGAGCCTGAAGCGCGGGCTGCGCGGGCTGGACCAGATCGCGCACTTTGGACGCTTCGGACGTCATACTGCCGTCAAAAAACCACCAACTGGGTCCTGAACGGGTCGATTCGGACATCTGCTTGAGTTGTTTTCTTTCTGTATCTCTTTACATCCCGGCGTGCATGGGTCTATAAATGTCTCACCAACCAAATCCGAGGCTGGAGACACCATGTACGCAGAGGAACGCCAGCAGCACATTCTCGAACGTGCCCGTGCCGCAGGACGGGTCGAGGTCAATGCCCTTGCCGATGCCCTCGACGTCACCCCCGAGACTGTTCGCCGGGACCTGACCATCCTCGAGCGGCACGGCGTCCTGCGTCGCGTCCACGGAGGCGCCATCCCGGTCGAGCGCCTTGGGTTCGAGCCAGGAGTCGAGACGCGTTCGGAGCGTTTCGTCGCAGAGAAGGAGCGCATCGCAAAGGCCGCTCTGGCCCATCTGCCGGACGAGGGGACTGTGCTGCTCGACGCCGGCACCACGACCCTTCGGCTCGCCGAGCAGCTCCCCCGCGACCGAGAGCTCACCATCGTCACGAACTCCCTGGGCATCGCCGCCCTGGTTGCCCAGCACCCGAACCTCTCCCTCTACCTGCTGGGCGGTCGCGTGCGCGGCCGGACCCTTGCCGCAGTGGGCTCATGGGTCACCAGCGCGTTGAGCGGAGTGTTCGTCGATGTGGCGTTCATGGGCACCAACGGGCTGTCCGTGGAGCGCGGTCTGACCACGCCCGACCAGTCCGAAGCCGCCGCCAAGCGCGCGATGATCGGCGCCGCACGGCGCAGCGTCGTGCTGGCAGACCACACGAAAATCGGCGTCGACCACTTCTCGCGCTTCGCTGACCTGTCCGACATCGCCGCCCTCATCACGGACAACGGGCTCGATCCCGAGACCGCCGCCGAGATCGAGGCGCGGGGGCCCGAGGTGGTGCTCGCATGATCGTCACGCTGACCCCGAACCCCAGTGTCGACCGCACGGTCTCCATCACCGGCTTGCAACGCGGCGAGGTCCAGCGCGCCACGGCCAGCCGGATCGACCCCGGCGGCAAGGGAGTGAACATCTCCCGGGCGCTGACTGCACACAAGGCCCGGACCGTTGCCGTCCTCCCCGCGGGCGGTCCCGAGGGACATCTGCTGGCCGAGCTTCTCGCTGAAGCGGGCATCGATGTCACGATCGTGCCGATCGAGGGCTCGATCCGGGCCAACGTAGCCCTTGTCGAGCCTGACGGCACGACCACGAAGATCAACGAGCCTGGTCCGCACCTGTCCGGCGCCGAGGTCGGGGCGCTCTT
The DNA here is from genome assembly GCA_036569625.1 of Dermatophilaceae bacterium. GTDB lineage: Bacteria > Actinomycetota > Actinomycetes > Actinomycetales > Dermatophilaceae > UBA4719. The sequence goes on from DATCQG010000159.1 coordinate 19,354, forward strand.
CGCGTCCGCGGAGGCCACACTGGGCAAGGCACCCAGCTGGCTGGTGGGCTCCGGCAGCCTTCCTCCCGGAGTCGACCAGGACCTGTATGCCGAGCTCGTGCTTCGCTGCCGCAATGCTGGCGTACGCGTTGCGATCGATGCGTCAGGCCAGGCACTGCGCAACGCGGTCGCGGCTGGACCCGACCTGATCAAGCCCAACCTGGAAGAGCTCGAAGAACTTGTGGACAGGTCGCTGGTCACCCTCGGCGACGTCCTCACCGCCAGCACCGACCTCGTTACCCACGGGGTCGCCACGGTGGTTGTCAGCATGGGCCGTCACGGAGCTCTCTTGGTCACGCCGTCGTTGACCGCACACGCCGTGGCGGCCGTCTCCAGTCCCTTGTCCACGGTGGGTGCCGGCGACGCATTGCTCGCCGGTTATCTCTACGCAACGAGCAGCGGGTCCACCCCGGTGGACGCGCTCCGCACCGGTGTCGCTTGGGGGGCTGCCGCGGTCAGCCTGCCCGGAAGCCGTATGCCCACCCCGGCCGACGTGGCCGACATACAGGTCTGGCTCACCACCGAGCCCGACCTGGCCCTTCCCCTCACGAGCTGAAGTCTCGTCTCCCGTAAGGAAACTCATCCTATGTCCCTCATCACCGAACAGCTCGTGGTCCTCAACCTGGACTCCCCGGACCGCCACGTCGCAACACGCGTCCTTGCCGAAGCCCTGGCAGCAGAGGGGCGGGTGACCGACCTGGAGGGCTTCCTGGCCGACGTCCGCAAGCGGGAGGAACAGATGCCTACCGGGCTCCCCGGGGGCATCGGCATCCCCCACGCGCGAAGCGCCCACGTCACCGAGCCATCGCTGGTGTTCGGCCGCTCGAAGGCGGGTATCGACTGGGGCGCCGAGGACGGCCCGGCGACACTGATCTTCCTCATCGCGGCGCCTGAGGGCGGCGGCGAGGACCACCTCAAGATCCTGGCCAGCCTGGCCAGGCGTCTCATGCGGACCGAGTTCCGCGAATCCCTGCTCAATGCACCCGACGCGGCCACCGTGGTCGACGTCGTGACCCGAGAGGTCGTGAACCCGTGAAGTTCGTCGGCGTCACCTCATGCCCCACCGGCATCGCCCACACGTACATGGCCGCCGAAGGCCTGGAGCAGTCAGCCAGGGCAGCCGGCCACGAGATCCAGGTCGAGACCCAGGGGTCGGCCGGTTTCGAGCCACTGAGCCCCGAGGCCATTGCGGCCGCCGACGCGGTGATCTTCGCGGCCGACGTCCCTGTCCGTGACCGGGCCCGGTTCGCCGGCAAGCCGCTCGTGGAAGCGCCGGTCAAGAAGGCCATCTCCGACGGCCCCGGGCTCATATCGCAGGCGGTAGCTGCTGCCGAGCAGGCCCGTGCGAACCCCGAGGCGTTCGCGGCGTCGCATGCCGCTGCGCCCGCCGGCAGAGGCGGGGGTGGCCTGGCCACCAAGGTCGACAAGAGTGCGCCCGTAGGCACCCGCATCCGACAGTGGCTGATGACCGGCGTGAGCTACATGATCCCGTTCGTTGCGGCAGGCGGCATCATGATCGCCCTGGGCTTCATGGTGGCTCAGCTCGCCGGCGGCAAGAACGGCGCCATCGTCGTCACCAAGCTGTACTCGCTCACCGGCCCGCCCGACCCGAACCCGACGCACATCGTCAACATCGTCACTGACTTCAACCCCACGGACGGGATGCACTGGGCGGCGCTCCTGTTCCTGGTCGGCGCGGCAGCGTTCGGCTTCCTCGTTCCGATCCTCTCCGGGTTCATCGCCTTCGCGATCGCGGACCGTCCCGGCCTGGCCCCAGGCATCGTTGGAGGCGCCATCGCCTCGACCATGGGCGCCGGATTCCTCGGCGGCATCGCCACCGGCTTCATCGGCGGCTTCGCGGCCCTCTGGATCAGCCGCTGGAAGGTCCCCAAGGGCGTCCGCGGTATCATGCCGGTCGTCGTCATCCCGCTGCTGTCCACCATCATCACCGGTGCCGCGCTCGTGCTGATCCTGGGCCGGCCTCTCAAGGCATTGTCGAACGGCCTGGCCAGCTGGCTCGGCGGGCTCTCCGGCGCCAACCTGATCATCCTGGGCGTCATCCTCGGCCTGATGATGGGCTTCGACCTTGGCGGGCCCGTGAACAAGGTGGCCTACACATTCGCGACAACCGGTCTCGTGGCCGCCGGCACGTCGACGACGGCACCCCAGTTGAAGATCATGGCTGCGGTCATGGCCGCCGGGATGGTCGCGCCGCTGGGCATGGCCCTGGCGACCACGGTGCGCCCGAAGCTCTTCTCCGAGGCGGAGCGTGAGAACGGCCAAGCGGCCTGGCTGCTCGGCGCCTCCTTCATCTCCGAGGGCGCCATCCCGTTCGCGGCCGCCGACCCCTGGCGGGTCATCGTCTCCAGCATGTCCGGATCGGCCGTCACCGGGGCTCTGGTGATGATCTTCGGGAACACGTTACGGGCACCGCACGGTGGCCTCTGGGTAGTGCCGCTGATCGGCAGCCCACTGCTCTTCATCCTCGCGATAGCGATCGGCACCGTGGTCTGCACCGCCGTGGTCGTGGCCCTGAAGACCGCCGGCCCCGGTCCGGTCAGGACCGAGCTGGACGCCGAGGTCGTGGCGGTCTGACTAGGCTCAAGAATCCAGCCGTCATACCTGCTCTGACCGACCATAAGGAGACCCCACATGTCACAGCGCACCGTCATCATCGCCTCCTCGGTGGGCCTGCACGCCCGTCCTGCCGCCCTGTTCGTCCAAGCTGCAACCGCGACCGGGCTTCCCGTCCAGATCGGCCGTGCAGGTGAAGAGGTAGTGGATGCCAGAAGCATCCTGGGTGTTATGGCTCTCGGCGCCAAGCACGGTGAGGAGGTCACCCTGACCGCCGAAGGTGACGGAGCCGACACCGCACTCGACGATCTGGTTGCCCTGCTCTCACGTGACCTCGACGCGGAGGAGTGATCCCGATGTCCGCGCTCGACACCCGTCACGGGATCGGGGTCTCCCCGGGCACTGCGGTGGGACCGGTGGTGCAGGTGCGACCACCGGTACGGCCACCGGCTGATGAGCCGGGGTCCACCGATCCCGCCGGGTCAGGGCAGCTCGTCCGCAAGGTCCTCGAGTCGGTCGCCCGCACACTCGATGGCCGCGCAGCCCGGGCGGACGCGACGGCGAAGGAGATCCTCGCCGCCACCGCGATGATGGCTCGTGACCCAGGTCTGGCCGCCGCCGCGGACAAGCACCTTGCCAGCGGTCGCGGCCCGGCCACGGCCGTGGACGCAGCCGCTGAGGAGTTCTGCGCCATCTTCAGCGCGGCTGGTGGCTACCTCGCCGAGCGCGTGACGGACCTGCGCGACGTGCGCGACCGGGCAGTGGCCAGGCTGCTGGGTCTCGAGGACCCGGGCGTGCCCGAGCTGACGAGCCCCTGCGTGATCGTGGCCCACGACCTGGCACCTGCGGAGACGGTCGGCCTTCGACCCGACCTGGTGCTGGCCATCGTCACCGAGTCCGGGGGCCCGACCAGCCACACGGCGATCCTGGCCGCGCAGATGGGCATCCCCGCGGTCGTGCAGGTGCCACGGGCGGTCGCTATCGGCGTCGGTACCGTGCTGGCGGTCGACGGCTCCACCGGCGAGGTCTTCGTCGACCCGGATCTGGCCACCCGGACCGAGCTGCTGGAGCGCAGCGCACGCCGGGCCAAGGCGCTCGGAACGAGCTCAGGTCCCGGAGCCACCAGCGACGGCCACCCGGTCGCCCTCCTGGCCAACATCGGCACCGCCGAGGATGCCGAGCGGGCCGGCGCGCTCGACGTCGAGGGTGTGGGTCTGTTCCGTACCGAGTTCCTCTTCCTCGACCGGGACACGGCTCCGTCGCAGGAGGAACAGGTCGCCGTCTATACGCGGGTCTTCGAAGCCTTTGGGTCACGGCGGGTCGTCGTGCGGACACTGGACGCCGGCGCCGACAAGCCGCTGGCGTTCGCCAACCTCGGTCCGGAGGAGAACCCAGCC
>DATCQG010000160.1:0-2960 GCA_036569625.1 Dermatophilaceae bacterium
GACGCACTCACATGCCGTTCGGCCGCAGCCGCTTCCCGCAGAGCCCGCGCTTGCCAGAACCGTCCACGAACGTCCGCCGACTTCGGTCGCCGACCCAGAGAAGCGCTCCCAAGATCATCTGGGAGGTCAGCATCGCCGATCGTTGCGTTGATCGCCTGAGACCGCCACCCAGTTCCTCAGGTCATCAGGTCATCAGGGCAGCGTGGGGGTCAGCAGGTAGCGCGAGGCCATGCCGACTGTGCCGGCCAGCGCGGCCCGATAGCGGTCCGCGAGCGAGCCGACGATCCTCATCGTCCACAGGGCCTCGACGTTCACCCATGCGACGTCCCGCGCCTTTTCGATGTTCCACGAGCTGATGAGGTGGACCACCGGACCGACCTGCTCGTCCACGGCCTGTCCGACTTCGGTGAGAAATGAGCGGCGGACCTTGGACTCGCACGCAGCAAGCAGGTCGTTGACTGCCTGGTAGTCCTCGCGGACACCGGCGTCCTCCGGCGACGCGCCGAGTTGTTCGCAAGTCCGAACAACGGCAACGGGAAGGTCGTGCCCGATGTGGGAGTTCATTCCCGCGAGGGCGAACTGGATCGGCAGCAGCGAACGGTCTTGTCGACGCTCGAACAGGGGCGCCCATGCTTTGGGCACTGCGTCGCCCGGCGCGTCGTACGCCTCGAGCCACAGGCCCGCCAACGTCACGTCGAACTGCTCCATGAACATCGGGTCTCGGAAGACGTGCGCACCGTTGAGCCCGGCGGCCACCTCCTCGGTCACGGTGAGGTACATGCGATTGAACACCGCTGCTCCGTCGCTGCGGGGCAGTTCGTCGTCGATGCTGCGCAGGCGCGCGACGACGTCCTGCACCGATGTTCCTGTGGCGCTCACGTCCACCCGTAGCGGCCGACGAGCAGCCCAGCGACGAACCACATGAGGCCGCCGAGGATCCCGTCGATCACCGGCTTGACGACTGCCATGCGCCGACGCTAGCACCAGGTTCAGTCGGCGGGATGTCCAGCCGGCCGCCAAGGCGCCACCAGCTCAGCGACTTACGAATACCGCCTCATCTTGCAGTTGCACCCACACGCATGAGCGCACGTTGCCTCGGGCTTTTGTCTCGGTTACCGATCGGCATACGGATCGTCATGTCAGGCGCCCGGGATCATGAGGCGACTGCCGGGGGCAGATCGCGGTGAAGCAGTGGTCTCTAGTGGCGCCCACCGCCTCCACCAGACGTCATTGCCGCGACCACGAACAGTCAGTCGGCGTTGGCGGTTCTGAACCGGTGTCTCCACCAGAACGGCCACGTCGACGAGGTCCCGCGGTTGTGCACCGCGCGCGTTCTGCATGAGTCAACGCGATCTATTGACATCATGACAGACAGCGTTCATAGTAACTGACTATGTCAGTCATACCGGTGAGGGACCGTCGTGCGGAGCGGTACGCGGCCACCCGTGCGGAGATCCTCGACGCAGCCTGGGAGCTGGTCCGCGCTGAGGGTCTGGGGTCACTGGCGATGCGTGGTCTGGGCGCACGGGTTGGCATGCGGGCCCAGTCCCTGTACGCGTACTTCCCGTCCAAGCATGCGATCTACGACGCCATGTTCGGTGAGTCCAATCGCGAGTTGCTTGACCGGATGACCGCATTGGCAGCCACTAGTGATCCGGCCGAGGGGCTGCGTCGGCGCGCCCGGGTGTTCCTCGACTTCTGCGTTCAGGATCCGGTGCGCTATCAGTTGCTGTTTCAACGGACGATCCCCGGTTTCGAACCGAGCCCGCAGTCCTACGCGCCGGCGATCGAAGGCCTCGATGTCGTCCGCAGGGCGCTGCGCGAGTGTGGCATCACCGACGCCCGGGCCTTCGATGCGTGGACCGCCGTCACCGGGGGTCTGGCCGCACAACAGAACGCCAACGAACCAGGCGGTGATCGCTGGATTCGTATTGCGGACGAGGTCATCGACATGTTCCTCGCGCACTATCAACCAGCAAAGGACTAAGAGCGCGCGCAAATAGGCCGGTCAGGGGTCTGGCTGTGCGGGATCGTTTTCGACTTGTCGTAGTGCCAGGGCTTCGAACTCGGAGACGAGCTCGCGAAGACGCCGGGAGTTGTCCAGCAGCGGGCGCAGTCGTTCGGCCTGTGCTGGGTCCAGGGTCCGCGTGACGGTTCTGTTGTCGACCTTTCGGGTCCAGGTCAGGTAGGGGCCGTGCAGTTGCGGCGGGTCGGCATGGCAGCGGCAGCCAGGGTTGCCGCAGCGGGTGCGCCGTTCGACCAGGCTGCCAGGTAGCGGCAGTCCCAAGGCCGCAATCTCGGCGGTGATCTTGGTCCTGCGGCGCTCGATCGTCGCGGGTCCGACACGTCTGCCAGTTCGGCTCGTCATCCCACACCTTCCTGCTTGAAGTAGCCATACTTGAAGTATCAATACTTCAGGTCAATGGCTCTAAACTAGCAGGAGGACCCGTGCTCGCACTCGATCCCCGCGTCGTCGACGCCGTCTGGGCCGCCGTCGAAGGCCACCTACCGCCATCACCGCCCGACACCCACCCACTGGGCTGCCACCGACCTCGCATACCCGACCGCGACTGCTTCACCGGCATCCTGCTCCGGCTGGTCACCGGCTGCTCCTGGGACGTCGCCGCACGGCTCACCCCCGCAGGTGAGACCACCCTGCGCAACCGGCGCACCGAATGGCTCAAGGCCGGCGTCTTCAACAAACTGGTCGAAGAGTCGATCGCCGGCTACGACAAGATCATCGGCCTGGACCTGTCCGAGGTCGCCGTCGACGGCAGCCTGCACAAGGCCCCGTGCGGCGGAGAGGGAACCGGGCCCAACCCCACAGACCGAGCCAAGATCGGCTGGAAGTGGTCCCTCGCAACCGACCTGTTCGGGATCCCGATCGGCTGGGTTATCGACGGCGCCAACCGCAACGACAGCATCCTGCTCGCACCCACCCTGCAAACCGTCGCCGACCG
>DATCQG010000161.1:0-3080 GCA_036569625.1 Dermatophilaceae bacterium
GACCACCATCCTGCTCCGTGGCCCACTGCCCGCCGAAGAGGCCCGTCGCATCGTCGGCGAGGTTGCCAGCGGGCTCGAGACCGCCCGCCAACGGGGCCTGCACCACCTGCGCCTGACTCCCAATCTCGTACTGCGCACCCCTGACGGCGCCATCAGGATCAGCGGTCTGGCGGTCGCCGCGGCGATCGACGACGCCCAGGAGCCGGACCCGGCTGCAGCGTCGCGTCTGGACGCCGTGGGTGTCGTGGCCCTGGCCTACGCTGCCCTGACCAGTCGCTGGCCCCTGGATGAGCAGGTCCCCGGCATCGAGCCGGCTCCCCGGGTCGTCGGCGGGGTGCCTGCGCCCTCCGAGATCGCCACCGGCGTGCCGGCGGACCTGGATGCCTTGTGCCGGATGACCCTCAACGAGGACACGGGACCGTTGGACCCTGGCGACTTCTCCCGCCAGATCGCCCCGTGGTCGCGCGGTCAGGTTCACGGCGTCGAGGTCGAGCCAACCATCGCCCTTGCCACCCACGACCTCGCTACCCACGACCTCGCCACCCCTGACCTCGCCACCCCTGACCTCGCCACGCCTGACCCCACGCGGGCGGGGGTCACAGGCCCCGGCACCTCGAGCGGGTCCTCCGAAGCCGCGTCCCACGTCGAGAGCTCGACCCCGGATGCCGCCCCGAGTGCGGGGGAAAAGGTTGTCGCGGCCGGCTCGGCGGCCACCAAAGCCGTCGACTCTGTCGTGGCCGAGGCGGGCGCCGCAGCGGCCGTCGTCGTCGCCAAGGTCGGCTCGTTCGCCAGGGCCGCAGCCGACAAGGCCACCATCGGCAGCACGGGGAGCGCAGGCAGCGTAGGCAGCGCGAGCGAATCGGGCAGCTCGGACGTCGCTGCCCGTCCGTCGGATACCGGCGTCGACAGTGGGCGGATGACGTTGCGGGAGGCCCTCTCCGCAGGTACCGAGGACGCCGAGCCGCCGCTGCCGCTGCTTCCGGGGTGGAGCACCCAGGCTCCCAGCCGTGACCAGTCCAAGCTCGTGGTGATGATCGTTGCCGGGTTCGTGGCATTGGCGCTGGTCATCGCCTACTTCGGCACGCGCGGCCTGGGCGGCAGCATCAGCCTTCCCGGCGCCACGCCCAAGAACACCCACACCGCTGTTGCGCCACCAGTCACCGCGACGCCGACACAGGAGCCGACCGGGTCCGTGGCCGGGGCGCCGATCGCCATCCTGTCGGCCACAGGCTTCGACCCTCAAGGTGACGGCCAGGAGAATAACCTCCAGGCAGCACGCGTCTACGACGGCAGCCTCGCGACGGCGTGGTCCTCCGAGGGCTACAGCTCGGTCAACTTCGGGGGCCTCGGCAAGAAGGGCCTCGGTGTGCGCCTGGACCTCGGTCAGCCGACCTCGGTCAACCAGGTCATCATCGACCTGGGCAACGGGCCGGTCGACATCACCGTCTATGCCGCGACCAAGGACAGCCTCGATGGAGCGACGGTGATCGGCGCAGCCACCGACGCCACCGGACGGGTCCAGATCAAGGCCGCCGCCCCCATGCCCAAGACGCAGTACGTGATCGTCTGGTTCACCAAGCTGGCCCCGGACGGCGGCCGGTTCCGCGCCTCGATCTCGGAGATCGCACTCCGCTGAGTGCGCCCTGATGTCGCGCCTGGACGACCTGCTCGAGCTCACCGATCGAGAGCTGCTCTCGGCGCACTGCGCCGGCGACCCGGATGCTTTCGGCGAGCTCTTCCGTCGGCACCGCGACCGGATGTGGGCGCTCGCGGTGCGAACCACCCGCGACCCGGAGATGGCCGCCGATGCCGTGCAGGAAGCCTTCATCGCGGCCTTCCGGCGGGCTGACTCCTTCCGGGGCGAAGCCGCCGTCACCACCTGGCTGCATCGGATCGTCGTCAACTCCTGCCTGGACCGGCTGCGACGGGTCAAGCCGGTCGCCAGCCTGCCGGACGCCGACCTCAGCGCCCTGGCCGACCCGCACGACCACCACCACAGCGTGGACGTCCGGCTCGACGTCCGGTCGGCGCTCGAGAAGCTGCCCGAGGGCCAGCGGATGGCCCTGGTCCTGGTCGACATGCACGGTCTCAGCACCGCCGAGGCGGCCGGCGTGCTGGACGTCGCGGAAGGCACCATCAAGTCACGATGCTCACGAGGGCGAGCCGCCATGGCGACGCTGCTGGGACTGGCGACCCCCCCGGACCCATCGATCGGCGCCGCCCCGAAGGAACCAATGGCTTCCCCCTGACGTCATATCCCCGTGGGGCGCATCGCCCGCAAATGCCATGTGCGCCAATGACATCTGCATGCATCCCCGATCGGACACCACCACCGACCAACGACAGTCTCGCAACCAAGCATCGAGGTGAACACCGTGAGCAAGCCCCACCTCCCCGTCGAGCCGGCATCGTCGCCGGACGACGACCCCACCGGTGTTCGCGCGCTGCTCTCGGGTCTGCCCGAGCCCGACCCGATGCCCGCCTACCTGGTTGAGCGGATCAATGCGAGCCTGAACGCCGAGCAGTCCCAGCGCGCCGCCAGCTTCACCGGCGGGCTGGTGACTCCTCTTGTGGCCACCTCACGACGTCGCCCCGGACGAGTGCTGTTCGCGATCGCGGGTGCGGCGGCCGTTGTCCTGGTCGCAGTGGTGGGGACCAACCTGTTCAGGATCAACCAGCAGGCCGCGTCGCCCACAAGTGCGGCCGCGATCGCCTCGGCCGACCATGGGGCCAGCAGCCCAGCGCCGCCCGGCGCTTATGGCAAGGCCGCGCCCGATGCCGCCTCGACCCCGGCACTCATCCAGATCCGGGTGTCGGCGACGCGATACACCAAGGCGGACTTCACGAGCCAGGCCCGGACGCTGAGCAGTGCGGTGTTCGGCACGACCGCACCAAAGGCTGCGAAGCCCCTCGCTGCAGGACGGTTGGATACCGAGGCCGGGCTCTCCGACTGCCTACGCGCGGTCGGCGTCATCGACGCAAAGATGGTCCGGGCCGACCTCGCGTTCTACGAAGGAGCACCTGCGGTGATCATCGTGGCCACCACGAACGACGGGCCGATGGCGTATGCCGTGGGGCGG
>DATCQG010000162.1:0-2407 GCA_036569625.1 Dermatophilaceae bacterium
GGCTTGGTTCGACTCACGGACTTCCTGACCCGGGGGGAAGGCGTTCAGGGCACCGGCTCGGGCCAGTCCGCGCACCAGAGCCCAACCGCCCACCCCGGCGATGATGGCCCCTGAGACCATCCCGCAGCCCAGGTAGATGGCTTTCCACGCGCTGGAGTACTCGGCCACGTACGAGTACCACTCGTAGAAGACGATCTCGAAGACAGCGGACAGGGTGCCACCGAGCACGGCGATGACGAGGCCGAAGCGGCGGTGCCGGAACAGCGCCAGCGCCAGCTCGACGCCCAGGCCCTGGAGCAGCCCGGACAGCAGGACAGCGGCGCCCCACTTGTTGCCGAGGAAGAGCTCGACGTTGGCGGCTACGAGCTCGGTGAAGAGAGCGGCACCCGGTCGACGAACAACCAACGCGCCGACCACTGCGGGGATCAGCCAGATGCCGAGCATGAGCTCACCGACCGGAGGAAAGCCGGCGGTTGCCGTCGCCAGGATCGGGTAGATGAAGGTGTCGAAACCCCAGAACATGACGCCGAACGCGACGGCGAGCATGGCCGCGGTGATCAGGTCGACGCCGCGCCAGCGCATCAGGGGGCGGGTGGCAATCCTGGCAGCTCGGCCGGTCGGCCAGGTGCGATCGTTCTGCGCGGGAACTTCGGTGGAGTGGTGTGTGGTCATGAGCTGTGTTCCTTTTCCCGTGGAATCCGTATGGCTGGATGCCTCGGGGACACGCGCACCCGTCATACCGACCTGTCCGTGCCGGAGCACAGCAGGAGTATGGCGAGCGCACACCTGAGATTCTCAACTTCCTTCGCCGGTGCGAACCGGAGCAGGTTCGAGGGTCTGCGGCGAACCGCACTCTCAGCGCTTTAGGGCGCTCCCCTGTTGTTACGAGGATGACGATACACCGGTCTGGGTGGCAGGCTCGGGGTCGCAGATGCGGATTCGAGCTGGAGGTCGTCGTGGGGACACTGGTCTGGAAAGTCCTTGGCACGGGTGGCGCGATCGGCGCGGGCGTCGTGGCAAGGAAGCTGATCACCCGCGGTTGGACCTCGGCAACGGGCAAGGCGCCGCCGGCCAACCCGGAGGATCCCGAGGTGTCCTGGCCGGAAGCGGTCGGCTGGGCGGTGGCCTCGGGTGCCTTCATCGGCGTCGCCCGGCTGCTCGCGACCCGCAAGGCTGCGGCGTACTACACGAAGTCGGCCGGCCACCCGCCAAAGCGTCTGCAGAAGGTCACCTGAGAATTCACCACCACCGGCAAACCTAGGGAGCGTGCGGCACGACCACCCGCAAACCTAGGGAGCGTGCGAGAACAGATCAGCCCGGTCGAACATCTGAGCGGTCGCGCGCGCGTTCGGCGTACCAACGTCCGGGTCGGCACCCGCGGCCAGCAGCACCCGGACCACGTCGTCGTCCCCCTTGAAGATCGCTCCGGCCAGTGGGCTCTGCCCGCGGTCGTTGGTGCGGTCGGGGTCGGCGCCCAGGCTCACCAGCGCGCTCACTGTGTCGGCGTGTCCGTGGTAGGCGGCCAGCATCAACAGCGTGTTGCCCACGGCATCGGTGAGGTTCGCCGGAACTCCTTGCTCGACATACGCCCGCAGTCTGGCTGTGTCACCTGCCCGCGCGAAGTCGAAGCATGCATGCGCAATCTCGACAAGCTGCCGATCCGGCGGGCTGTCGACACTGTCGTCCCACGGCCTGTCAGTGCTCACGACTTCAGGTTACGTCCCAGTCGGCGCCGGCGCCCTCGAACTCGTCAAAAACCAGCCAGGTGCGGGTGGATCGGACACTGGGGATGGCCTGGATGCGGTCGAGGACCACGACGCGCAGTGCGGCATTGTCGGGAGCGCGCACCAGGACCAGGACGTCGAAGTCCGCCCCGAGCCTCGAGACATGCTCGACGTATGGCAGCCGTCCAAGGTGGGCCGACACCTCGGGCCAGGAGTTCTGCTCGATGGTCAGCGAGACGTATGCCGAGGTCCCGAGTCCCGCACGCTCGTGGTCGATCTTGGCGGTGAACCCGGTGATCACGCCGTCGTCCACCAGGCGGCCCACGCGCGAATAGGCGCTGGCTCGCGAGACGTGGACGCGCTCGGCCAGCGAACGGATCGACGTTCGGGCATCCGTGATGAGCTCGCGCAGGATCTGCCGGTCGGAGGCGTCCAGGGGCCTGGCCGAACGTCCGGCAGCGGCTGGGCCTGGGGAGGGGTGGCCGGACAGATGGTCGTTCATACTCGCGCCATGATGCCAATCATCTCCCATTCCCCTCGAACATTGCGACGAAATGTTCCTAGCGCGACGATTACGTGCCAGATCGGTCGTCGGCTGCCTTCGTGACGGGGCCCATTGCCACCGCCCATGTCCTGGAGGTCAACGCCATGACGACGAACCTGAGCCCGCCCCTGCCGCAGAC
>DATCQG010000163.1:0-1651 GCA_036569625.1 Dermatophilaceae bacterium
CCGAAAGCCTCTCCGGGCGGTCAGCGGCAGTGTCGTCGCTGGGGCTTCTAAGCCTCGATCCACCGATGGGCTCCGTGACGTCGGCACGTCTGGCTTGAGCGGTTGAGCCTGTGACTGGGCGTGGCCGATTCTGCGACCTCGCTGTCGGTGATGTTCCACGGTTCTACTTCGGGGCCTTTGGGGGCAGGGTCAGGTCGTCGCGACCGCTGGTGGTGGTGCGCACAATCCGGTGAAGAGCGCGGTCCAGGCGTTTTCCCAGGGCCAGGCACGGGGTAGGTGCAGTGTCAGTCTTCGGGCCGAGGACGCGATCCGGGCCGGTACGTGGACGAGCTTGCGGCGGATCGTGGCGGTGGTGGCCTTGGCCATCGCCGGCCCGGCCAGGGTCGCGGCGGCGCGGGTGAGGTTGAAGGCGATGACCGCCAGGACGAGCCAGGCCGCGTTCGCGGTGAACTTCCCCGACGGAAGGTGGGCCAGGGCTGAGTTCTTCAGGTCGGCGTGGACCTGTTCGATGATCGCGTGGCCGCGGTGGGTCTTGTCCGCGGTGATGGTGTCCAGGGTGCTGGTGGTGAAGAACGCGTGGAAGCGCCAGGTTTCGAACAGGGTTGCCTGCCCGGGGTGGGGGCCCAGGTCGGGGATCCGGCGCACGACGAGCCGCCCGGGTATCTGGTTGGCCTTCTTCTGAGCGGCGAACGCGGTGAACGGGATCTCGGCGACTTCCGCGGTCGAGATCCACGCCTGGGTGGTTTGGTCGAAGATTGCGTCGGTGTACTGGATCGGCGCCCACGCGTCATCGCCGATGGCGGCGATGGCCGCTTTCACCCTTGGGTCGAGCCGTACCGTGACCGAGACCTGCGCGCCGGCGCGGCCCGCGGCGCCGACCCCGCTGTGTCCGTAGAACGCGGAGTCCGCGCGCAGCAGGACCTTGCCATCGGCCGGGCCGGTGCGCAGTTTCTTGACCGTGGCCAACGCGTCGGTGACCAGGCGCTTGGCGCCTCGAGGTGAGCCACACGATCCCTTGCGCAGTCGTTGGGCAACGATCACCGGCGCCGCCTGGTTGGTGGTCAGCGTGGCGATCAGGGCGTTCAGGCCGCGGACCCCCGAGTATCCGTAACCCGAGCCCTGCTTGCCGTAGCCGTGGACCTCGATGATCGTGTCGTCGATATCGACCAGCGCGTAGTCATCGATCCCTGCCACCACCGGTGTGCTCGCGGCCAGGGCTGTCAGGAACCTGCCGGCTACCGCGTCGAGCTGGCGAACGTGGCCGAAGGTGAACGAACGCAGGAACGAACCCAACGTCGAGGGCGCGTACGCGCTGGTGAAGACCTTGCCCATCCCGCCGTGGCGCAGCACCGCCATGTCATCGATGCTGTCGGCGCCGGCGACCATCCCGGCCACCAACGAGGCGACCTTCAACCCCGCGTTTGCGCCCTTGTCGGTTGGGACGCTCAGGTGTTGGTCGGCCAGCTTCGCAAGGCCCGCTGACCGTGCCAGGCTCAGCAGCGGGACCAGCCCAGCAGACGACACGAGATTCGGGTCGTCGAACACCGCTGACTTGACCGGGTGAGTGTGAGAAAGTTGCATCTTCGAGATGCCCTTCCGGCTGGTCGAATTTGGGTCCTTAGATAAGTCCAATTCTCCCAGTACGTAAGGG
>DATCQG010000164.1:0-2725 GCA_036569625.1 Dermatophilaceae bacterium
GCGTCCTTGGTGGTCCTGATCCCCCCTGCCGCCTTCACCCCGACCTGGGCTCCGGTGAGATCACGCCAGTCGCGGACCGCCTCGAGCATGATCATCGTGACGGGAAGGGTTGCCGCCGGCGACACCTTGCCGGTCGAGGTCTTGATGAACTGCGCACCTGCGAGCATGGCCAGCCACGAGGCGCGCCGCACGTTGTCGTAGGTGACGAGCTCGCCTGTCTCCAGGATGACCTTCAAGTGCGCCGGAGCGCCGCCACCGGCATCCGCGGTGCACGCATCCTTGATGGTCGCGATCTCGTTGAAAACCTGGAGGTACCTGCCGGACAAGAAGGCACCGCGGTCGATGACCATGTCGATCTCGTCCGCGCCAGCCTTGATGGCGTCGCGCGTGTCGGCCAGCTTGACGGTCATGCTGGCGCGACCTGACGGGAAGGCCGAGGTCACGGCCGCGACGTGAATGTTGCTGCCCTGCAAGGCATCCACGGCAACTGGAACCAGATCGTTGTACACGCAGACCGCCGCAACATGCGGTGTGGCCGGATCACCTGGGTCAGGAGCCAGCGCCTTGGCACACAACGACCGCACCTTGCCCTCGGTGTCGGCACCCGTCAAGGGTGGTGAGGTCGATCATGCTGATCGCCGTGTCGATGGCCCATGCCTTGGACGTGGTCTTGATGGAGCGGGTGCCCAACCCCGCTGCGCGTCCGTCGGCGCCCACGTGGTCCACACCCGGCAGCCCGCGCAGCCACGTGGTCAGCGACGCGTTGGTCAGCGCCGTGACTCCGAGCAGTGCACGCGCGCGGGCAGTTGCCGCTGGGGAAGTCACGGCCCGAGTCTATCTAGGGCGCGGCGGTCAACCCCTGCATCGAGGCTCGCACCCTGTCCAACCGTCCCGAGGCTTCTGCCCGGGCAGCAGCCAGACCAGATGGGGGCTCGACCGCGACGATGACCTCGAGATAGACCTTGAGCTTGGGCTCGGTCCCGCTCGGGCGCACGATCACCCGGCTCCCGTCCTCGAGGTGGTAGCGGATCCCGTCCGTTGCTGGCAGCTGTTCGGAGCCCTCGGACAGGTCGTCGATCCGGGCGACCGCGACGCCTCCGATGCTGGTCGGGGACTCCTGCCGCAGGCGGGACATCACGGTGCTGATGACTTTCAGGTCATCCACCCGTACGGCGAACGAGTCCGTGGCGTGGACCCCATGCGCCAGCGCAAGGTCGTCCAGGACATCCAGCAGCGAACGGCCGTGCGCCCGAAGGTCCGCCGCCATCTCGGCCAACATCAGCGCCGCGCTGATCCCGTCCTTGTCGCGCACCTGGTGGGGGTCGACGCAGTACCCGAGCGCCTCCTCATAGCCGTAGCGCAGCCCGGCCACCCGCGAGATCCACTTGAAACCGGTCAGGGTCTCCCGGTGCCCGATCCCCGCGCCGGCAGCCATGGCTGCAAGCAGCCGGGAGGACACGATCGAGCTGGCGAACACGTCATCGGTGCGGACTCCGCGAGCCAGAATGTGCGCCCCCAGCAGTGAACCCACCTCGTCGCCGCGCAGCATCCGCCATCCCGACGGGTTCTCGAGGCTGGCAGCGGCAGGATCCGGGACGGCCACGGCACAACGATCTGCGTCGGGGTCGTTGGCCAGGACGAGGTCGGCATTCTCGCGGGCTGCCAGCGCCAGGGCCGCATCGATCGCGCCCGGCTCCTCGGGATTCGGGAAGACCACCGTCGGGAAGTCCGGGTCCGGTTCGGACTGGCTCGCCACCACGATCGGGGCGCTGAAACCAGCACGCAGGAACGCGGCGAGGATGACGTCACTTCCCACACCGTGCAATGCCGTGTGGACGATACGCAGCTCGCGGGCACCACCCGGGGCGACAACAGCTGCGGCAGCGTCGAGGTAGGCCTCGAGGACGTCGTCGTTCAGCGTGGCCCATCCCGAGCTCGCCCGAGGTACATCAGCGACCAGCGCGACCTCGGCGATGTGCGCCGCGATCCTGACGTCGGAAGGGGGCACGATCTGGCTTCCGTCGCCGAGATAGACCTTGTAGCCGTTGTCCAGCGCAGGGTTGTGGCTCGCCGTCACCATGACGCCGGCGTCCGCACCGAGGTGACGAATCGCGAAGGCCAGCACCGGAGTCGGCAACGGGCGCGGCACCACCATCGCCCGTCCTCCGGCGGCGACGACCACGGCAGCCGTGTCGGCAGCGAAGACGTCCGAGTTGTGCCTCGCGTCAAAGCCGATGACCACCAACGGTTGTGGTGAGCCCTCCATCAGGTACGCCGTGAGCCCGGCTGCCGCACGGATCACCACGGAGCGGTTCATCCGGTTGGGGCCGGCTCCCATCGCGCCCCGCAGCCCGGCCGTGCCGAACTCGAGCAGGCCGGCGAACCGGTCAGCGAGGTCTGCGCCGGCCTCGGCGTCACCTGAGGTCGCGGCCGCCAGCACGGCGTCCAGCTCCGCGCGTGTCACCTCGTCGGGATCATCATCCCGCCAGGAAGTAGCGCGCTCGAGCAGGTCGGGCGACACGACGTACGCGGCTGCCCCCGGGGTGGTTCCCTGCGCCGTCATGGCGCGATCTCGATCTTCTCGACGACTGCAGAGAGCAGACGACCGCAGCGCTCGGCCGCGTTCCGGCCGGCCTCGACCACCTCTGCGTGGGAGAGCGGCTGGTCGCCGAGGCCCGCCGCCAGGTTGGTCACGAGCGAGATCCCGAGAACCTCAATGCCGCTC
>DATCQG010000165.1:0-6757 GCA_036569625.1 Dermatophilaceae bacterium
CGCTCGAGGTCATTCATGCCCGACCTCCTCCAGGAGGGATTGAAGTTCAGGAATCGAACGCAGTCTGGCCAGTGCGCGAGAGGTCTGGCTCTTGACTGTGCCCACCGAGCAGTCCAGGACATGGGCGGCCTGCGCTTCGGACAGATCGTTGAAGTAACGCAGTACGACCACAGCCCGTTGCTTTGCCGGCAATCCCGACAACGCGCGCCAGATCACGTGCCGAAGCTCGGTCGAGTTCAGCTCGTCAGCTGCAGCCCGGTCGGGAAGCTCAGCCATCGGCCGCTCACGGGTCCACCGGCGTCGCTGTCCGCTGAGGAAGGTGTTCATCAGGACGCGGCGAACATAGAAGTCGGGCGCATCCGCCTCGATCGCGTCCCAATGCAGCCAAGACTGCAACAGGGACGTCTGGACCAGATCCTCGGCAGAGGCCCAGTTGCCGGTCAGCAGCCATGCCGATCGAAGGAGCACCCGAGAGTTCCGGCCGATGAACTCCTCGACGCTGAGCAACCGACCCACCTCCTCACCCGTTCATCCATAAAGACGACCGGGACCCCAAGGAAGGTTGCATCACGGAGGATCCCCATTTGGTAACAGGCGGCAGGATGCCTGGTTCGGCTCAGTGACGTGAAGGACTTTGAGGGACTTCGCCTAGCTCAACGAGGCTCTCTACGGCGCTCACGCAAACCGTCCTTCTCGGGGCCATAGACCTCACCGTCAACACGGGAGACGTAGTTGCCGCAGGTGTCGCAGCGCCATCCCGTCTGGTATATCCGGTAGCTATGGCCGTTGGCCATACATGGGGTGGCTACGTCGCGCTGGTTCAGCTCCCGCCGGGCCTTCTCCCGCGCCTTCATGACCGAGACGATCGTGCCGATGCCGATGGCGAGGACCACGACGACAAGCGCCAATGCCCAGATGACCGTGGAACTCATGAAGGTTCCTTTCCCAAGCTGTCAAGAGAGCTCATACTCCGGCGTTCAGAACGCCGAAACATCGCCGCCCTGACTGTGGCCACACTCACGGATGCTACTCCGGCACATTGCTGCATCCGCGCAACCCGCCGCGAGCTGGGGGTCAGCGATTCGTGTCCCGCTTTTCGCTTCCTGACATGGCACCCTCAGGCGCAACGGTACGACGGCGGGGCAGATCCCCGTGATCGGCTTCCTTCGCCAGTCGGCTGGGCCACCACATGCGTCGACCGATGTCCAGGTTCAGCGCCGTGACGAGCACCGATCGCACGATCAGCGTGTCGAGCAGGACTCCCAGCGCCACTGCGAACCCGATCTCGGCGAACGACACGACCGGCAGCGTAGCGAGCACCGCGAACGTACCCGCCAGCACCAGCCCGGCCGAGGTGATCACTCCGCCCGTGGCCCCGAGCCCGATGAGGGCGCCCCGCTTGGTCCCGAACTGCTTGGCCTCCTCGTGCACCCGGGTCATCAGAAAGATGTTGTAGTCGATCCCGAGCGCCGCGAGGAACACGAACACGAATAGCGGCAGCGACGAGTCGGCGCCGGCGAAGCCGAGCACGTGGCGGAAGATCAGTGCGCTGAGCCCCAGGGCCGCCCCGAACGAGAGGACGACCGTCGCGATCAGGATCAGCGGCGCGACCACCGCCCGCAGCAGCGCCATCAGGATCACAACGACAACGAGAAGGATCAGCGGGATGATCACCTTGTTGTCGTGACTGGAGGCGTTCAGGGTGTCCCCACGCGTAGCGCTGTGCCACCGGCAATCGCCTCGGCTCCGTTGACCTGGTGTATGGCGTCGCGCACCCGCCCGACCGTGTCGAGGGCGCCCTGGCTGTCGAGATGAGCCTTGGCACCCCACAAATGACGTAGATACCCGAGAGGCCAGAGACCGCGGAGCGTCCGTTCAGCGGTGCATGGCGGGAAAGGACGCTGTTACCGGCGCACCCCAACGTGGTGGAGAATTGCGCCATGGCCTACTTGAAGCTGCCGGCGATCGAGACCAAGATCTTCAACCGGTTGGCAATGATGAGCACGCTGTGGGACGTGCACACTCTTGAGGTCGCCCGGCGTGACGCCAACCACCCGCAACGAGTTCCGGTGATTCCGTTGGTGCACGATGGCTCACTTTTCGTCGTGTCGGCGCGGGGTGAGTCGGACTGGGTCAAGAACGTGCGGGTGGCAGGCATCGTCCGCGTGGGGCAGAAGGGAAACTTCGAGACCTACGCCACCACCGAGGTCCCGGCGGATGAGCGCGCGGACATCGTCAAGGCATACCGCAAGAAGGCCGGACGCGGGGTGAACGGCTACTGGAGGAAGCTCCCGGGAGACTCCGACCATCCAACCTTCAAGCTCACCCCGCCTGAGCCGGCATAGCCGGGCTCAGCCCTGCGAAGCGCTGGCCCAGAGGTTGATGCCGGCTTCGTGCGCGTGCTGGTCGATTCGGGCCAGCTCCTCGTCGGTGAACGAGAGGTTGGCCAGGGCGTCGAGGTTGGTGTCCAGCTGCTCGACGCTAGAGGCACCGAGCAACGCTGACGTCACCCGCCTGTCGCGCAGCGCCCACGCGATCGCGAGCTGGGCGAGCTTCTGCCCACGCTCCCTGGCAATCTCGTTCAGGGCGCGCACATGGGTGATCTTGGACTCTTCGAGGTGCTCCGGCTCAAGAGACCCATTCCGAGCCGCGCGCGAGTCGGCCGGGATGGTGCCGTCAAGGTAGCGGTCGGTCAACAGCCCCTGGGCCAAGGGTGAGAACACGATGCAGCCCATGCCCTGCGCTTCGAGATGGTCGAGCAGGTCCTCCTCGATCCATCGGTTGAACAGCGAGTAGGACGGCTGATGGATCAGCAGGGGTGTCCCGAGCCCGCGCGCGATCGTCGCAGCCTCAGCGGTCTTCGGGCCCGAGTACGACGAGATCCCGATGTACAGCGCCTTTCCGGAACGCACGATGTGGTCGAGCGCGGTCATGGTCTCCTCGATCGGCGTCTCGGGGTCGGGGACGTGGTGGTAGAAGATGTCGACGTAGTCGAGCTTCATCCGCGCCAGGGACTGGTCCAGCGACGAGATGAGGTACTTGCGACCGCCACCGCCCTGGCCGTAGGGGCCCGGCCACATGTCGTATCCCGCCTTGCTCGAGATGACCAGCTCGTCACGGTACGGGGCGAAGTCCTCGTGCAGGTAGCGCCCGAAGTTGGTCTCAGCCCTGCCGTACGGCGGGCCATAGTTGTTGGCCAGGTCAAAGTGCGTCACACCACGGTCGAACGCCCGGCGCAGGATCGCACGCTGGGTCTCCTCTGGTCGGTCGGTGCCGAAGTTCTGCCAGAGTCCGAGTGAGATCGCCGGCAGCTTCAGCCCGCTCGTGCCGCAGCGGCGGTACTGCATGGTGTCGTAGCGGTCACTGGCTGCCTCGTATGCCGTCATGGAGTCAGTCTGCCAAGTGCTGTCGGCGACGGGCTAGAGGGCTGCGGACATCATCCGGGCCTGAGCAACGAGCAGCTCGACGAACGCGGGGCTGACCCCCAACGGCCCGGCCACAGGCAGGTCCGGGCAGGCTGCGACCACGGAGTCGGTCAGCCTCCCCGGCGCGACGAAGAGTGATGCGACGGCCGGTCGCTGAATCCCCCTGTCGGACAAGGCTTCCAGCGCCTGGGTCAGCGACGGAGCGGATGCGGAGGCGAAGGCAGGCACGACCGGTATGCCGTGAGCTTCCGCCAGGTTGCGGGCGAGGCTCTCGATGTGGAGACGGGCAGTTTCTGAGCTCGACCCTGCCGACGCCAAGACCAAGGCGTCGACGTCCGGGTCGGCCCCGGCCTGGGCCAGGCGGTCGGTCAGGGCCTTGAGCAGCAGGTCGCGCTCGCGGCGCCCGACCAAGAGGAGCGGCGGGGCCACGCTGACGTGCATCCCCCTGGTGGCGAAGCTGGCTTCGACGGCGACCGGGACGTCGTGGGAGGCGTGGTACCCCGGCGTGAACAGCAACGGCACGAGGCGCACCGAGCTGAACCCCTCGGTCGCCAGCTGTCTCAGCACGACCACGGGAGTGGGGGCAGTGAACTCCAGGTGGGCCGCGCGCACCGTGATACCAGTACCCGCTGCGACGGCCGAGACCAGTTGTCCGACAACGTATTCGGCTCGTGGGTCTCGGCTGCCATGGCTGAGCAGCAGGACTGCGGACGCGTCAGATCGGGTCACGTCGATGCCCTCCTCGATGTCCCGCTATGAGAAGTCCCGCCACTAGATGTCCCACTGCTCGGCCTGGGCGGCCTCACCGGCCAACGGGTCTCCGACCATGCCTGCCGCGAGAGTCTGCCCGCTCTGTGCGTCGATCAGCAGGAACGCGCCGGTGCGACGGTGCCGGGCGTATGGTTCGGCCACGATCGACTCGGCCGTACGGATCCGCAGACGCCCGATGTCGTTGAGCCCCAGGTCCTGGGCGGGCACGATCTGCACGGCGTCGAGATCAAGAACCCCGTCGACCGCACTGACGATGGCCCGGGTAGTGCGCGTCGTGTGCTTGAGCAGCATCCTGCTGTGCTTGCTCAACGGCAGATCGGAGAGCCAGGACACTGTTGCCACAAGGTCTCGCGTGGGCTCGGGCGCCGAGGAGGCGTCAGCGATGAGGTCGCCACGGGCCACGTCGATGTCATCTGTGAGGCGCAGCGTGACCGAGCGCGGGGCGAAGGCCTCCACCAGCTCACCGTCGGCCGTGTCGATCCCCGCGACTGTGGTTCGGCGTCCACTGGGCAGAACCACCACCGCATCGCCCACTCGAACGACTCCCGAGGCGATCTGACCGGCATACCCGCGGTATTCACGGTGAGCCGGGTTGCGCGCGGCCTCCTGCGGTCGGAGGGTGAGCTGGACAGGGAAGCGGAACTGCTCCTCGCCCGGATCATCAGCCACCGGAAGGGTTTCGAGGATCTCGAGCAGGCTCGGCCCGTCATACCATTCGGTGCGCAATGAGCGGTCCACGACATTGTCACCATCGAGAGCCGAGACCGGGATGATCCGCAGGTCGGGCAGTCCGAGCTCATCCGCCACCACTGCCAGGTCTGCGGCGACCCGCGCGTAAGTGCCTTCGTCGAAGTCGACGAGGTCGATCTTGTTGACGGCAACGATGACGTGAGGGACTCGCAGCAGCGCGGCAACAGCCATGTGCCGACGGGTCTGGACCAGGACCCCCTTGCGTGCGTCCACGAGCAGTATCACCGCGTCGGCCGTCGAGGCTCCTGTGACGGTGTTGCGGGTGTACTGGACGTGCCCGGGGCAGTCCGCCAGGATGAACGACCGCTCGGCAGTGGCGAAGTAGCGGTAGGCCACGTCGATCGTGATGCCCTGCTCGCGTTCGGCGCGAAGTCCGTCGGTCAGCAGTGCGAGGTCGGTGTGGGCCAGCCCGCGGTTGCGAGAGACGCGTTCGAGTGCATCGAGCTGGTCGGCCAGCACCGACTTGGTGTCGTGCAGGAGGCGCCCCACGAGGGTGGACTTGCCGTCATCGACCGAGCCCGCCGTCGCCAGCCGCAGCAGGGTGGGATGAGCGTTGTTGCTCACCGTATCGACAGTCACTTAGAAGTACCCCTCTTTCTTGCGGTCTTCCATGGCAGCCTCGGAGATCCGGTCGTCGGCTCGGGTCGCACCTCGTTCGGTCAGGCGTGTTGCGGCAACCTCGACGACGACTTCCCCGACCGTCACGGCACCGGACTCGACGGCGCCGGTGCAGGACATGTCGCCAACCGTCCGATAGCGAACCTGTTTGGTGACAACGGTTTCAGGTTGCACGCGGCTGTGAGACAGGGCCGACCGCAAGCAACATGCCGTCGCGTTCGAAGACCTCACGCTCATGCGCGTAGTACAGCTCCGGCAGGTCGATGCCCTCCCGGGCGATGTAGCGCCAGACGTCGAGCTCGGTCCAGTTGGACAACGGGAACACCCGGACGTGCTCACCCGGGCGGTGCCTGCCGTTGTACAGGTTCCAGAGCTCTGGACGCTGGTTGCGCGGGTCCCAGGCGCCGAACTCGTCGCGCAGGCTGAAGATGCGCTCCTTGGCGCGGGCCTTCTCCTCGTCGCGACGTCCGCCACCGAAGACGGCATCGAACCGGTGGTCCGCGATGGCGTCCAGCAGCGGCTGGGTCTGCAACGGGTTGCGGGTGCCATCGGTGCGCTCGGCGAGGCGACCGTCATCGATGTAGTCCTGAACCGTGGCCACCTCGAGGCGCACGCCCTTGTCGGCGACGGCGCGGTCGCGATACGCCAGCACCTCGGGAAAGTTGTGACCGGTGTCCACAT
Organism: Dermatophilaceae bacterium; assembly: GCA_036569625.1. GTDB lineage: Bacteria > Actinomycetota > Actinomycetes > Actinomycetales > Dermatophilaceae > UBA4719. Next base: position 6,246 of record DATCQG010000165.1, read on the forward strand.
GCAGCAACGGAAACGGGATCGGCGCGGGCCAGAAGGACTTCGCCGCCAGGTGCAGCATGACCACGGAGTCCTTGCCTCCGGAGAAGAGAAGGACCGGACGCTCGAACTCCGCGCCCACCTCCCTGAAGATGTGGATCGACTCGGACTCAAGCGTGTCCAGATGATCCAGGGTCAGAGGACCAGGTGCTGCCAAGGGATGGAGGCCCTCGGCGCTCCTGTCCAGCGGTAGGGGTTCGGCAACTGCGCTCATGTGTGGATCCCGCATTCTGTCTTGTCCTTGCCGGACCAGCGTCCGGCCCGGGGATCTTCACCCGGGGCGACCTTACGTGTGCAAGGCGCACACCCGATCGACGGATAGCCCTGTGCGACAAGGGGGTTGCGTGGCAGGTCATGTTCAACCTGGTAAGCCTCGACATCCTCGTCGGACCAGGCCACGAGGGGGTTGATCTTGACCAGATCGTGCGCGTCGTCCCAGGAGACGATCGGGGCGTTGGCCCGGGTCGGACCCTCGG
>DATCQG010000166.1:0-7349 GCA_036569625.1 Dermatophilaceae bacterium
GCATCGACCACACCGAGACCGCCGTACGAGCCCGCTCCCCCGTAGGTGTTGCACGAGTAGCCGTAGACGACTCTGGCCCCGACGACGGCGACGTCGCCCGGGCAGGTGCCCGCCGGCAGGGCCACCGTCTGAACCACAGCCAGACTCGAGGTGTCGACGCGGACGAGCGCGTCGCCTGCCGCGGCCGCCACCCACAGCGACGAGCCGTCAGGAGTCAGCGCCATCCCGGTTGCCCCGGCGATCGGGCCGCTGCGCCCGACCTCGTTGCCCGCCAGGTCGGTCACCGTGAGCGCGCTGCCCGACCTCCCCGGGGACAGGAAGAGATGACCATGCGCCTGGTCGACCACGATCCGCGCGAACGACGTCATCGCCAGCGGAGTCGGAGAGGAGTCAGCCGCAGCCGAGCCGGCGGCGACGGGCACGGCGGACACCGCGATCAGGGCAGGAACCAGCAGTCGAGCGGAGATACGCATCAACAAAGCGTGCCAGCGGGCCCGCATGCGCGAGCATCGGCCGAACGGGCGTTTCTGCTGGCGGCCGGCTAGTCAGCCGGTCACGGACCGAGCAGGACTAACGTCGGCGCCCCCGTGCGCGCAGCCGCACGTTGGGCAGGTCCGGCGCCCTCATCCGCTCGGGCCCTGGGTAGTGCGACACCTCGCCGAACCTGGGGTCGCCACCGGCATTCCACTGCAGCCTCGCCTGCTCGATCTCCTCGTGCGACCGGGCGACGAAGTTCCACCACATGACGATCTCCTCCCCGAACGGGGTGCCGCCCAGCAGCAGCACCCGGGCATCTTCGGACAGCTCGAGATCAAGACGGTCGCGATCGGTCCCCAGGTAGATCGCCCGACCGGCCGGGACGTCCTCGCCACAGACCCGTACGGCGCCAACCATGGGCAGCAGCAGATGCTCGTATGACGGATCGAGCGGCACGCTGCCGGCTCGACTCTGCGGGGACTCGGGTGAGAGGTCGGCGCCCACCAACGGCGTCACGCCCTGAGCCGGCGCCACCGTCGCGCCCACCCTGCCGACGAAGACCTTGGCCCGCAGGCCGGGGCTGTCCCGGATCGGCGCCTCCTCGTGCAGGACGAACGCGTGATCGCCATGACGGGCGGTCTCGGGCAGCGCCACCCAGAGCTGGACGCCGTGCAGAACGGGGCCGTGATCTGCCGGCGAGTTCTCGGAGTGTGCAATCCCCTTGCCAGCATTCATGATTGCGACGCGCCCGGGCTCAACCAGTGCCGTGGTGCCGATGCTGTCCCGGTGAAGGACTGTTCCCCGGACCAGCCAGCTCACGGTCTGCAGCCCCATGTGCGGATGGGGGGCGACCGCCATACCTGTCCGGTCCTGCACGTCGGTGGGACCGAAGAGGTCCACGAAGCACCAAGCGCCGACCATCCGCCTCTCCTTGTGCGGCAGAAACCTCAGCACCTCGTTGCGTGGGCTGATCATGGCGTGCAAGGCCTCGTAGACCTGCGCGTCACGCCCGTGCGGCGCCGGGTCGTCGGCGCAGTCTGTGTAGACGTCAGCGATGGTGTTGCTCATGGACCGAGAATATTGCCCAGGCCGATCGGTTGACCATGGTGAGCCGGTGGGGCAGGCCAGCTCTGGCCCGGATGCCGGATCCGTTCAGGCCCGACACTGGGTAGGGTCGTGGGACACGTAACCGGAGGTGAGGTTCGATGACCAGTCAGAACGGCGCGACCGAGCGCACCCTCGGCCAGCTGGTGGCCGACGCGACCCACGACATCTCGTCCATCATGCGCAGCGAGATCGCGTTGGCCAAGGCGGAGATCGGGGCCGACGCCAAGAGGGCCGGCACCGGTGTCGCCATGTTCGCGGTGGCTGGGTTCTTCGCCTTCCTCGCGCTGATCCTGTTGCTGATCGCAGCGGCATACGGGCTGGTGGCAGCTGGACTGGCGCCTTGGCTCGCGTTCCTCATCGTCGCCGGCGTCCTGCTGGTCGTCGGGGCGATCCTGGCACTGGTCGGCAAGGGCGCAGTCACCAAGATCAAGGGCAAGCCGGAGCGCACGATCAAGAACGCCCAGGACACCATCGCGGCCATCAAGGCCAGCAGCTGAATGTCCCGCGCCACGATGTCTGACCACACCCTCCGGCTTTGACCACCCCCACCCGCACCGAAGCGAGATCCCCGCACATGAGCAACGATGCGTCATCCGTGCTCATCGAGGGGCCTTGGGAGCACCGTTTCGTCTCCGCCAACGGCGCGCGCTTCCACGTCGCCGAGCTCGGCGTAGGCCCGCTTGTCGTTCTCCTGCATGGCTTTCCACAGTTCTGGTGGGCCTGGCGCGATCAGCTGACCGCGATCTCGGAGGCTGGCTACCGAGTGGCCGCCATCGACCTACGCGGCTACGGAGGCTCCGACAAACCGCCACGCGGCTACGACACCTTCACCCTGGCAGCCGACGTCGCGAGCATCGTGCGATCCCTGGGCGAGAGCAGCGCGGTGATCGTCGGGCACGGATGGGGGGGCTGGATCGCCTGGTCCATGCCAACGATGCAGCCCGCGGTGACCACGGCGATCGCCACCCTCGGGATGCCACATCCGCTGGTTCTGCGCCATGCCTCGGTGAGCAGCCTCGCCCAGATCAGGGCCAACGCCTACCTGGCGGGGCTGCAACGCCCCTTCGTCCCTGAGCATCAGATGGGCAAGAGCTCCGCGTATGTCGAACGCCTGTTGCGCACCTGGTCGGCCCCCGAAGGGCGGTGGCCTTCGCAGGAGGTCGCGCAGCGGTATGCCGACGCGATGGCCCTTCCGTTCGTTGCCCACTCCGCCGCGGAGTACTACCGATGGGTCGTCCGCAGCCAATGGCGGCTGGACGGCAGACGATTCGCCCAGTGCGTGGATTCCCCGATCACGGTGCCGGTGCTCGCTCTGCACGGTGATCAGGATGGCGCCGTGATGCCGGCGTTGGCTCCAAGGTCATCTGCCTACGTACAGGGTCCGTTCGAGCAGCATCTTGTTGCGGGCGCAGGACACTTCCTGCCCGAGGAAGCCCCTGCCGCCGTCAACGCCCACCTCATCCACTGGCTGAACGCCGGCCGCTGACCTGGCCCACCCGCGGTAGACAAGCGGTCGCACACGGCACAGTTTGGGCCCGTGCCGCCGCCGTCCGGTCTAGCTGTGTGAACGCAGGACCTCGACACCCTGGCCCTCGAGGTCATCGAGGGCCACCTTGCGCCCGGTCATGGCCAGGACCAGCGAGAGCAAGGGACCTGTGACTTCGGGGCCAGAACCGTGGGACCAGGCGACGTCATTCGCCCGGAGGGTTACTCCGGCGATGCGGTTCTTGGCGCCGATCAGCGTGTTGGACCGCTTGTAGAAGTCGGCCACCCGAACGACTGCCGCGGGCGCATACGCGTGGACGATGCCCAGCGGACGACGAATGTCCTCGGCGTGGATGATCACTTCACCGACCCACGTGTCCATGGGTCCGGGAGGCGACGTGGTCGAGGTGGCCTGAGCCTTGAAGCGGGCAAGGGTCTCCTCTGGCGAGCCGCCAAGCTCGGCAACGACATCCTTGTTCGACATCGACGTGAAGTTGAAGCCGCTGGCCGCGAACTTGGCGATGAACCGCGTTGGAGTCATGGCCGCTGTCGCCGTCATGTGGGCCAGGACCTCTCGCACGGTCCAGAGCGCACACAGCGACGGGGTCTGCCACCGGGCAGCGTCAAGGTTGGCGAGATCGGCTGAAAGCGCCTCTCGCTCGGGGTGGATGAGCGTCCATTGATCCTTGACGGCCACGACGATTCCTCTCGTTGCGAACACGCACGGCCGCGGCGACCGGCATCCTTTCGGCCAACTGTAGAGTCCCGCCCCCACTTATCCGGCGCATCCGCCGGTATTCACCGGCGCGAACGAGCGGCCTGCCGCCTCGAGCACGGGCCGAGCCTCGGCCAGCGTGAGGGCGTATCCGGTGTTGTTGTCATCGAGCGACTTGGCGAACACGATCCCCACGACATCGCCGCTGGGCGACAGCAAGGGCCCGCCGGAGTTCCCCGGCTCGACCTTGGCGAAGAGCGAGTAGATCTCACGGACCACACCCGGATTGCCGTAGATATCAGCTCCGGTGGCCTTGAGCAGGTCGCGCACCCGGGCTGGGTCGAGACGGTAGGGCCCATCCAGCGGGAAGCCGGCGACGACAGCGCCGTCGGAGCGCTTGAGGGCCGAACCCTGCGTCAACGCAGGCGCTGGAAGTCCCGGCACTGAGAGCACGGCAAGGTCGCGCTTGGGGTCAAAGACGATCACCCGAGCGTCGTACGAGCGGCCGGTGCCCTGGACCCGCACATGCTCCGCCGTCACCCCGGCAACAACATGGGCGTTGGTGACCACCCGTTGCGGACCAACGACAAAGCCGCTGCCTTCCTGACCGCGGTTGCACGACTCGGCCACCCCCGTGATCTTGACGATCGACGCGGCCGCCCTGGCTATACCTGACCCGGACGCCACCTGGTTGTCCGGTGGCGTGACGGGCGCGATCGGCTCCGCCTGGACACCCTCGAAGACACGCGGGAACCCCTGACGGTCAAGAACCGAACCGAAGCTGGCGAACAGCCGGGCGGTCTGTGGCGGCACAAAACGGTCAATCGCCTGAATGACCCGAGAGCCTCCGATCGCCTTGGCCAACGGAGCCGGGGCTCCCCCACGGACGGCGCCAGCCATGAACCAGATCAGCACCGACGCCGCGATCACCGTGGCCATGGCGCCCAGGACGGAGTCGATGACGCGTGCAGGCTTCACCCGCATCCCCCGGCGCAGGCGGGAACCAAGGAGGACGGCGATCGCCTGGCCCACGGACGCAAGGACGAACACCCAGAAGATCAGGACCACGGTGCGCAACCCGCCGTTGTTGGCCACGCTGTCCCAGCGCTTCAGCAGGATCGGCAGCAGCCACATGCCCAGTGCACCGCCGGAGAGGAAGCCGACCAACGACATCACGCTCACCACGAACCCCTGGCGGTGGCCGATGAGGGCATAACCCACCAAGACGGCGGCCAGGGCGATGTCGAGCACGTTCGCGATCATGAAGGGTCTCCATCGGCAGGGGTCCTCGGTTGCGCCGAGCTTTCGCGGGCTCCGATGAGGTCCGCGGGCAGGGGCCTGTGGTCGCCACGATCCCACGGCCGCTCGAGGCCGGCCAGCTCGATGACCTTGGAGATCAGCCCGGCCGTGAAGCCCCACAGGAGCAGACCATCGACGTCGAAGGCCGGACCGGTGAACCCGCTGGGATGCGTGACCGTGAATCGCCGCGCGGGGTCAGTGAGCTCGGACAACGGCGCCCTCAGGACCCGGGCAACCTCGCTGCGGTCGACAACGCTGATGGGGCTCGGCTCGGCCCACCACGCCAGCACCGGTGTGACCACGAAGTTGCTGGGCGGCAGGTACAGGGCAGGCAGCTCGGCCACGATCTGAACGCCCGCCGGATCCAGGCCGACCTCCTCCTTGGCCTCTCGAAGGGCGGCCTGAACCGGGCCGGAGTCGATGGGATCGATCGAACCGCCGGGGAACGAGACCTGGCCCGCGTGGGAGCGCATGCTGTGCGATCGCTGCGTCAGCACGACGTCCTCGCCCCCATCGGCGTTGGGTCCGAAGAGGATCAGCACCGCTGACGGCCGCCCGCCCTCGTCGGGAGGAAGGAAGCGACTGAAGAACTCCGGCTCGAGGTGACCCAGCGCTGCCACCAGATCCGCCATCCACCGCGGCTGCTGCGCGATCATGTTTGGGCCGCGGTGAGCTCGTACCGCAGCAGCTTCATGGCCTTGGCCGGGTCCGTCTCACCCTCGCCGTACGACGGGCACCAGGTCGCGACCGTGCACGCACCACAAGCCGGCTTGCGCGCGTGACAGGTGCGTCGTCCGTGGAAGATCAGGACGTGGGAAAGCATGGTCCAGTCCTTCTTCGGGAACAAGGCGCCCACGGCGTGCTCGACCTTGACCGGGTCCTCCTGGTCGGTCCAGCCGAATCGCCTGGCCAAGCGTCCGAAGTGGGTGTCCACAGTGATACCCGGGATGCCGAAGGCGTTACCCAGCACCACATTGGCGGTCTTACGGCCCACCCCTGGCAGGGTGACCAGATCTTTGAGCCGGGGAGGAACCTCGCCAGCGAACCGCTCGACCAGAGCCGTCCCGAGCTTGATCAGTGAGTCGGTCTTGGCCCGGTAGAAGCCGGTGGACTGGATCATCGTCTCGAGCTCCGCGCGATCTGCGGAGGCGTAGTCCGCAGCCGTCCGGAAGCGGGCAAAGACCGCAGGGGTCACCACGTTCACCCGGATGTCCGTGGTCTGGGCAGACATCACGGTGGCCACCAACAGCTGCAAGGGGTTCTCGAAGTCGAGCTCGCACTGGGCATTCGGGTAACGCTCCACCAGCGCCCGATAGATCTTGCGGGCACGACGAGTCAGGGCAGCCGGAGTCTCGGGGCTCGATGTGGAAGGCACCCCGTCAGACTAAGCGAAGCACTACGCCGCCGATCAGGGCGCGCAGACAATGCAGGACGAACGTCGCTGCTCTGGCAGAATGTCCGCCGTGGACATCGACGTGGTGAGAAAAGCCCCCCTCTTCGCCGCACTTGACGACGAGGCTGCCCGGGCCCTGATGGAGTCGATGACGTCATCGCATCTCGAGCGGGGCGACATTCTCTTTCGCGAGGGCGACCAGGGCGATCGGCTCTACGTGATCGGCGAGGGCAAGATCAAGCTCGGGCGCACCAGCGTCGACGGCCGAGAGAACCTCCTGGCGGTCTTGGGCCCGGGTGAGATGTTCGGCGAGCTGAGCCTCTTCGACCCCGGTCCTCGCACCGCGACTGCCACGGCCATCGCCGAGACACAGCTCATCGCTCTCGGCCACGAGGACCTCGACTCGTTCCTCCTGGGTCGCCCCGCGGTCGCCAAGAACCTGCTGACCGCTTTGGCCCGTCGCCTTCGTCGCACCAACGAGACATTGGCCGACCTGGTCTTCACCGACGTGCCCGGCCGCGTGGCCAAGGCCCTGCTGCATCTGTCCAAGCGTTTCGGCCACCCCGCCGAGGACGGCATCCTTGTCGCGCACGAGCTGACCCAGGAAGAGCTCGCCCAGCTTGTCGGCGCCTCCCGCGAGACGGTCAACAAGGCGCTGGCTGACTTCGCGTCGCGCGGCTGGATCAAGCTCGAGGCCCGCGCGGTCGTGCTGACCGACGTCGAGCGCCTCACGCGCCGCGCCCGCTGACCCCCCTTCCCTTACCCACCGATGTTAGGGGTGGAGGCGCAGGTGGTCGAGCTGGGCCAGCACGCTGAGCCGCGCCGCGGGCCAGACCTCATGCGGAACGTCGGCATAGACGATCGCAACGACCG
>DATCQG010000167.1:0-2962 GCA_036569625.1 Dermatophilaceae bacterium
AGACGTGCCTGCTATCACCGTCCCCGACCTGACCGTCCTCCCCCGCGTGCCGGAGCCGCCGCCGACCGCCATACAGCGTCGGGTGGTTTCGATCACCAGCGCGCCGTCGGCCTTCGAGGGCCTGGGGTTCCCCGTCAAGAGGGCGTTCGCCGGCGTCGACCTGTTGCTGCTGGACCCCTTCATCCACCTCGACGAGATGGGCGAGGTGGAGTATGCGCCGGGCGAGCCCAAGGGGACGTCCTGGCACCCGCACCGCGGTTTCGAGACCGTCACCTACATCATCGACGGCATCTTCGATCATCAGGACTCCTTTGGCGGTGGCGGGACGATCACCAACGGCGACACCCAGTGGATGACTGCCGGTTCCGGAATACTGCACATCGAGGAGCCGCCGGAGCACCTGGTGGTCTCGGGCGGCCTGTTCCACGGGTTCCAGCTGTGGGTGAACCTGCCCAAGGTCGACAAGCTGATTGCTCCGCGCTACCAGGACATCCACTCCGGGGAGGTGGCCCTGCTCAGCTCGCGTGATGGCGGCTCGCTGGTGCGGGTGATCGCCGGCGACGTCGCTGGCCACCCCGGTCCCGGCTCGACGCACAGCCCGATGGCGATGGTCCACGCCACCGTCGCGCCCGGCGCCCAGCTGGACCTGCCGTGGCGGCCGGACTTCAACGCCCTGGTTTACGTCATGAGCGGAGACGGCTTCGTCGGCCCGAACCAGTCGCCGATCGGCACCGGGCAGCTGGCGGTGCTGGGTGCCGGCGATGCGTTGACGCTGTCGGCTGCCACGTCGCAGCAGGCGCGGTATGGGTCCGGCGTGGAGGTGCTGATCCTTGGCGGCGCCCCGATCCGCGAGCCGATCGCGTGGGCCGGGCCGTTCGTGATGAACACCCGTGCCGAGCTGATGGAGGCGTTCGAGGACTACAACGCCGGGCGTCTTGGGCACCCGGCCGCGCACGAGGGGATCGGCGGCGAGGCCTGACCGCTCCCCTCCCACCCGACCCCCTCCCCGACCGAACACCGCCACGGCACCGTTTCGACGCCTTCGAGGACCCGAAACGGTGCCTCAGCGGTGTTCGGATGCTGTATGACGGGTGCCTGGGTCAGTCACCAGACTTGACTCCCACCGCTGCTCGACGTGGCCGAAACGCCATATGGCCAGTGCCACTGCCCAGGTGGCGACGAACAGGGCAACGATCCAGTAGCCCACACCGTTGAGGTCGACCGAAGCGATGGTCGCCAGGGGCCCGGTGGTGATCCGCAGCTTCTCGGAGAGGACCGAGATGAGCTCGATGCCGCCGATCAGGAGCGCCACGGCGACGGACAGTGCCGTGATGGTGATGTTGTAGTAGATCTTGCGGATCGGCTTGGAGAAGGCCCAGCCATAGGCGAAGTTCATGAACGAGCCGTCGATCGTGTCCAGCAGCGACATGCCTGACGCAAACAGGATGGGTATGGTCAAGATCCCCCACCACGGCAGGCTGGCGGCCGCCGCACCGCCTGCGACCACCAGCAGCCCAACCTCGGTGACGGTGTCGAAGCCGAGGCCGAACAAAAGCCCCACGGGATACATGTGCACCGGCTTCGTGACCGCCTTGGTGACCCCGCCCAGGACCCGGTTGACGAAGCCGCGCTTGTCCAGCTGTTCGTCGAATGCGGCCTCGTCGAAGTCCCCGCGGCGCATCCCGCCAAAGACCTTGAGGATGCCGATCAGCGCGGCCAGGTTGATCAGCCCGATCAGGATGAGGAAGACGCCCGAGATCGAGGTGCCCCATACGCTCGTGGCGCGCTGTAACGCGGACTGGTCGTTGCCGAGCTGGGCGGCAAGAGTGCGGATGCCGAACGCCAGCAGCGCCACCATGATGAAGACGACCGAGCTGTGGCCGAGGCTGAACCAGAACCCGACGCTCAGCGGACGCTTCCCGTCGCCCATGAGCTTGCGGGTCGTGTTGTCGATGGCTGCGATGTGATCGGCGTCGAACGCGTGCCGCATGCCGAGGGTGTACGCCGTGACGCCCAGTCCGACGCCGAGGAGCTGACCGCCGACCGTGTATCCGCGCGGGGCAACGAAACCGACCAGCACTCCCCAGCCGACGACATGCAGCAGCAGGATGAAACCGCCCATGCCCCACAGGCTGCGTCTCTCATCGCCGGAAAGTGCGGTTCGGGCGGGGGAGGGCATGTCCCAACGGTAGGCATCGGGCCGTCCTTGTTGCAAGTCATTCGCAATAACGGCAGGTCGGAGCCTCGCCACCACGATGTGGACCAGCGCATGGCTGCCCCCGACGAATGTGTACATTTGCGCCTCACAGGTATGTGGAATCCACAAACAGGGAGTTGCTGTGCGCATTGGTGTGCCCAAAGAGACGCGGCCAGGTGAGACGCGGGTTGCCGCAACGCCCAAGACCGTTGCGCAGCTGGTTGCCCTCGGCTACCAGGTCGGCGTGGAGTCAGGTGCTGGCGGACTCTCCAGCTTTCCCGACCATGCCTACGAAGTGGCCGGCGCCTCGATCGACTCCGCCGGAGAGGTCTGGGCCAGCGACATCGTCGCCAAGATCAACCCCCCCTCCGACACCGAGATCACGGCGCTGAGACCCCGAGCCATCCTGGCCAGCCTGCTCAGCCCCGCGCTGGCTCCCGAGCTGCTCGAGAAGCTCAGCGCCCAGGGCGTCACGGCGCTTGCGATGGACGCGGTCCCGCGCATCTCGCGGGCCCAGGCCCTCGATGTGCTCAGCTCGATGGCCAACATCGCCGGCTACCGCGCAGTGATCGAGGCCGCCCACGAGTTTGGCAGCCTCTTCACCGGCCAGATCACGGCTGCGGGCAAGGTCCCGCCGGCCAAGGTCCTCGTCGTCGGAGCCGGGGTCGCCGGGCTGGCGGCGATCGGCACGGCCCACAGCCTCGGCGCCATCGTGCGCGCCTTCGACGCCCGGCCAGAGGTCGGCGAGCAGGTTGAGTCGATGGG
>DATCQG010000168.1:0-19391 GCA_036569625.1 Dermatophilaceae bacterium
CAACGCAATGCCCTTGACCACGCGACTGCCCCAGAACGGCGGTGTCGGGATGCTGTTGTCCTGGGCGACGTCCGAGCGTGTCGTGTCTGGGGAAGCGGCCTCGTCGGACTCTGTCACCACAGTCCTGACTCGGCGCTTGCGCAGCTCTGGCAGCGTGTCCGCAACGCTGAGGTCGGGGTTGGCGCGGGCGGCAGCCACGGCGTCCATCAGGCGAAGGCCTTCGAAAGCGTCTCTGGCGTAACGGACTTCGCCCTCGTAGACCTCTGCCAGGTCGTTCTCGACGTAGGCACGTGTCAGAGCGGCGCCACCGAGAAGCACGGGCCAACGCGCCGAGAATCCCCGGGAGTTCAGCTCCTCGAGGTTCTCCTTCATCACCACGGTTGACTTCACCAGGAGCCCACTCATCCCGATGGCGTCGGCGTCATACTCCTCCGCGACCCGGATGATCTCTGAGATCGGCTGCTTGATACCCATGTTGACGACGTCGAACCCGTTGTTGGACAAGATGATGTCGACCAGGTTCTTGCCGATGTCGTGGACGTCACCCCTGACAGTGGCCAGCACGATGCGGGCCTTGGCCTCACGTGCGGAGCCGTCAGCATTGCCCTCGATGAACGGCTCGAGATAGGCGACCGCGGCCTTCATGACCTCTGCCGACTGCAGCACGAAGGGCAGCTGCATCTCGCCCTTTCCGAACAGCTCTCCGACGGTCCGCATCCCGCCCAGCAGGTGGTCGTTGATGATGTCGAGGGCGCTGAGACCCTTGTCAAGTGCCACCTGCAGGTCACCCTCGAGGCCCTGGCGCTCACCGTCGATGATCCGCCGGCCCAGCCTCTCCTCAAGGGGGAGAGAGGCGAACTCATCAGCGCGAGTCTCTCTCAGGGAGGCCGAGTCCACACCCTCGAACAGCTCGAGGAGTCGGCTCAGCGGATCGTAGGTGAGCTCGCTCTGGCCCGGCTCACCAGCCCAGACGCGCTTGTCGTAGACGAGGTCGAGGGCCACCTGCCGCTGCTCCTGTGGGATCCGGGCGATCGGCACGATCTTGGCGGCGTGCACGATGGCCGAGTCGAGCCCGGCCTTGACGCACTCATGCAGGAACACCGAGTTGAGGACCACCCGGACGGCTGGCTTGAGACCGAACGACACGTTGGAGACGCCCAGGGTGGTCTGGACGTCCGGGTAGCGACGCTTGATCTCGCGGATGGCCTCGATGGTCTCCAGACCGTCGCGACGCGTCTCCTCCTGACCGGTGGCGATCGGGAAGGTCAGCGTGTCCACGATGATGTCTTCGACGTCCATTCCCCACTCGCCGGTGAGGGCTGTGATCAGCCGCGACGCCACGGCGACCTTGTGCTCCCTGGTGCGGGCCTGACCGGTCTCGTCGATGGTCAGGGCGATGACCGCGGTGCCATGTTCCTTGACCACCGGCATGATCCGCGAGAACCGCGACCCCTCACCCTCGCCGTCCTCGTAGTTGACCGAGTTGACGACCGCGCGGCCGCCGAGAAGCTCGAGCCCGGCCTCGACCACGGCAGGTTCGGTGGAGTCGAGAACCAGCGGCAGCGTGCTGGACGTGGCGAACCGGCTGACGATCTCGCGCATGTCCTTCACACCGTCACGGCCGACGTAGTCGATGCAGACATCGAGCAGGTGGGCGCCGTCCTTGGTCTGGTTGCGGGCGATCTCGACGCACTCGTCCCAGCGGGAGGCCAGCATCGCCTCCTTGAACGCCTTGGAGCCATTGGCGTTCGTGCGCTCACCGATCGACAGGAACGAGGTGTCCTGGCGGAACGGCACAGCGGAGTACAGGGATGCGACGCCGTGCTCGGGTCGAGGTCGACGCACCTTGATCGGCGACCGCCCGACAGCCTTGACGACCTCTGCCAGGTGCGCCGGAGTCGTACCGCAACAACCACCGACCAGGGAGATCCCGAACTCCTTGACGAACTGGGTGTGCGCGGCGCCCAGCTGTGCGGGTGTGAGCGGGTATGCGGCGCCCTCCTTGGTCAGCATGGGCAGCCCGGCGTTCGGCATACAGCTGATCGGGATGCGGGAGTGCCGTGAGAGATGGCGCAGATGCTCGCTCATCTCGGCCGGTCCGGTTGCGCAGTTGAGCCCGATCACATCGATACCGAGCGGTTCCAGAGCGGTCAGGGCGGCGCCGATCTCGGAGCCCATGAGCATGGTGCCCGTCGTCTCGACGGTGACCTGGACGATGACCGGCAAGTCTTCGCCGGCGGCTGCGAGTGCACGTTTGGAGCCGATCACGGCAGCCTTGGCCTGCAACAGGTCCTGGGAGGTCTCGATCAGGATGACGTCGACACCCCCGTCGATCAGCCCACGGGCCTGCTCGGCGTAGGCATCGCGCAACTTCGCAAAGGAGACGTGGCCCAGCGAGGGCAGCTTGGTCCCTGGCCCCATGGAACCGATCACGAACCGTGGATGCTCCGGAGTCGACCAGTGCGCGGCTGCGTCGGCCGCGATCCGCGCTCCGGCCTGGGCGAGCTCGTAGATACGATCCGAGATGTCATACTCGCCGAGGTTGGCCAGGTTGGCGCCGAAGGTATTGGTCTCGACCGCATCGACGCCCACCGCGAAGTAGGCGTCGTGGACGCCTCGCACCACGTCCGGACGGGTGATGTTGAGGATCTCGTTACAGCCCTCATGGCCCTGGAAGTCGTCCATGGACGGGTCAGCCGCCTGGAGCATCGTGCCCATCGCGCCATCGGCAACCAGGACACGCTCGGCAAGAGTCTTGCGAAAGAGGTCAGAGCGGCTGCTCAATGTTGTGGACCTTCTCACTAGGGGGATCGGCTCGAAGTCTATCGGCGAGTGGCGGCACCGTTCGCTCCGGATTACGTAGGCTGGACCCTTCAGCCCACGACGAGCACCCATGGAGGCACCTGGTGATCCAGCTCGAGGACGTGACAGAGCTGCGCGACCCCATCATGATCGCCGCCTTCGAGGGCTGGAACGACGCAGGTGAGGCCGCCACAGCAGCCATCGAGCACCTCGCCGAGGTCTGGAAGGCCGAACCGGTCGCGGCGTTCGATCCCGAGGAGTACTACGACTTCCAGGTCAACCGTCCCCGGGTCGTCCTGGATGAGGGCAAGCGCAGGATCAGCTGGCCCACGACCCGCATCCTGTTGGCCACGTCCACATCGCTGGACCGCGACATCCTCCTGGTCCAGGGCATCGAGCCGTCGACCCGCTGGCGCTCGTTCACCATCGAGCTGCTCGAGTTCGCACGCCAGGTCGGGGTGACAAGGTTCGTCACACTGGGCGCCCTGCTCGCAGACGTGCCGCACACCCGGCCCATCCCTGTCAACGCCACCTCGGAGCACGAGGACGTCATCCACCGCTTCGACCTCGAGCCCAGCACATACGAGGGCCCGACGGGAATCGTGGGGGTTCTGGCCGACGCAGCCAGCCAGGCCGACCTGCCCTCTCTGTCCTGCTGGGCTGCGATTCCGCACTATGCGGGTGGAAGCCCCTCGCCCAAGGCCACTCTCGGGCTGATCGCCAAGGTGGAAGAGCTGCTCGACCTGACCATCCCGCACGGCGACCTGTCCGACCAGGCACGTGCGTGGGAGCACGGTGTGGATGAGCTGGCCGAGTCCGATGACGAGGTCGCGGAGTACGTCCGGGCGCTGGAAGAAGCCCAGGACACCGCCGAGCTGCCGGAGGCCACGGGTGAGGCCATCGCACGCGAGTTCCAGCGCTACCTTCGACGCCGCGAGGACCCACCCGCCTCCTAGAGCCGGATGCCCAACAGCGCGTCCAGCGCCCGCCCAACCAGGCCTGGGGCGCCAAGTTCGGTGCCGCCGCTCTCCAGGCTCCCCCGAACCCACTCGTCGACCGCGTCCAGAGCCCCCGGCGCATCGAGGTCGTTCGCGAGGCACTCGCGAACTCGCGCAATCGTCGCGTCGGGCGACGGGCCTCCGTTGCCGGAAAGCCCGGCGCGCCACGTCGCCAGGCGGCTCTGTGCGTCCACGAGGACCTGGTCCGTCCACTCCCACGGTGTCCGGTAGTGGTGGGCCAGCAGGGTCAGGCGGATGGCCATCGGATCGACCCCCGACGCTCGCAGCTTCGAGACGAGCACCAGGTTGCCCTTGGACTTGCTCATCTTCGCGCCGTCGAGCCCGACCATGGCCTGATGGACGTAGGTGCGGGCGAACGGCGAAGCGCCCGTGATGCAGCAGGCCTGGACCGCGCTCATCTCATGGTGAGGGAAGATCAGATCCGTGCCGCCTCCCTGAACGTCGAACGCCATGCCCAGGTGGTCCAGGGCGATGGTTGTGCACTCGATGTGCCACCCGGGTCGACCGTCACCGAGGTCGCCGCCGGGCCAGGAGGGCTCGCCGACCCGCGCGGCACGCCACAGCAACGGGTCCAGCTGGTCACGCTTGCCACGCCGTTCAGGGTCTCCCCCTCGCTCGGCGAAGACCGCCATCATCTGGTCACGGTCCCATGAGGAGACCGAACCGAAGTTCTGGGCGGACGAGAGGTCGAAGTAGATGTCGCTGGACCCTGCAAGCCCCTCACCTTCGGGAAGATCCAGGCGGTATGCCGCTCCTCGCGACAGCAGGTCGGCCACGGCTTTGACGACCGAAGGCACGCTCTCGACGACCCCGATGTAGTGATCTGGGGCGATCACGGCCAGGGCGGTCATGTCCTCGCGAAAGAGCGCGATCTCCTTGTCCGCCAATGCTTGCCATGAGACGCCGTCCTGCTGGGCACGCTCCAGCAACGGCTCGTCCACGTCCGTGACGTTCTGGACGTAGTGCACAGCATGCCCTGCGTCGCGCAGGGCCCGACCCAAGAGGTCGAAGGTCACGTAGGTCGCAGCATGGCCCATGTGGGTGGCATCGTAAGGAGTGATCCCGCACACGTACATCCGCGCGGTATGGCCAGGTGTCAACATCCGCAGCTCGCCGGACGCGGTGTCGTGGACACGAATCGGGAGCCCGACGCCCGGCACGGCAGGGATGGACGGCGACGGCCAGGATCTCACGGTCCGAGCCTATTGTGTCCGGCGGCGCGGTCTGAGCGGGTGTCCGGGCAAGGTGGGCGCGGGCGGCCGGGTTCGAGCTAGAGGGGCGGCCAGGGCACGGCTGGGCCTCGGCCGTTGGGCTCCGGGAACAGGCCTGTTGCCAGCAGCTTCGAGATGCGCTGGCGGAGAGCTTGGACCTCGGCGGGTGACAAGAGCCCCTTGATGGTTCGTGACAGAGGACTCCGTGGGTTGCTCAACCGTCCTGAGAGCGACTCGAGCCGGCCCAGGTCGGTCTCAGGAAGCGGCTGGCCCACCCATCCCCAGAGGACGGTGCGCAGCTTGGGCTCGGCATGCCCGCAGAGGCCATGGTCGAAGCCCCACACCGAGCCGGACCTGTCCACCACCAGGTGGGAGCCCTTGCGGTCGGCATTGTTGAGGACCACGTCGAGCACCGCAGCGGAGGCGAGCTCGGGCCGGTCGTCGTGGGCCACGACCACCTCGGTGCCGTCGGTCAGCTGTGCCTCGAACACGGGCAGCCAACCCGGAGGAAGGGCTTCCGGGGTCACCACGTCGACGAGGGTTCTGCTCCCCTCCTCGACTGCGTCGATCCAGAGCTGGACAGAGCCAGGCCCGAGGGGGCCTTCTCTCAAGACCGTTGGGGGCACAAGGTTCCAGCCGCCAGCGGCGGAGAGCACGAAGGCCGACACCTCACGTTGGGCGAGAGTCCCGTCCGGGAAGTCCCAGAGAGGTCGCTCCCCCTTGACCGGTTTGTAGATCACCCGGGTCCGGACGTCGTCCAGATCGAGCTGCCCGCGCAGTACGACGTTGCTGGCATCCACGAGACGGCCCTCGATCTCGATCTCGCCGAGCGTCAGGGCCTCAAGGATGTGGGCGACCTCTTCCTGCGTCCAGGGAACGGGCAGACTCATGTCGAATACTGGGCGCTCAGCGCTTGTACCCGTTCGAACGAGGGCACACGTGCCCGGTCGGGTCGAGAGGGCCACCGCAGAACGGGCACGGAGGTCGGCCGGCGCTGACCAGCTTGACGCATCGGCGCGCGAAGGCACGAGCTTGCGCCGGCTCGATGACAACGCGCAGAACAGTCTCGAACTCGGCGGGATGCTCAGGCTCCACGATGGGCTCCCCCTCGTCCTCGTCCTCAGCAGCGTCCTGCGCGTCATGGCACTCCAGGATCACGACGCTTCGTTCGGCGTCCCATCCCAGGCTCATGGTGCCCACCCGGAACTCGTCCTCGATGGGTGTCGCAAGCGGGGCGATGTCCTCGACGGAATCGGCCTCCGCCGCATCGAGGTCGGCAAAATCGTCAAGCAGGTCAATGACCCGGTCGGCGAGCGTGCTCACCTGTAGCTTCTCCAGCGACACACTGGTCAGCCGTGGTCCGGCGCTGGCCTGAAGGAAGAAGGTCCGTTGCCCGGGGGGCCCCACGGTGCCCGCAACGAACCGGTCTGGTGGGTCGAACTCAAGTACCGGCATACGGCAGACTTTAGTTGCTGGGCCCAGTGTCGGAGGAGCCCCCGCCGCCGACGGGCGCGTCTCCGGAGGGCGCCCCGCCATCGTGCACGGCAACCGATCGCCCGTCAGCGGGTGTCGCCTCAACAGGTGGGGGCACCAGAGCCGAAAGGTCCGCCCCGCCGTCGTTGAGCCGTACGACGAAGGGTCGCCGATCGGTGTAGCTCACGACCGACAAGGATGCAGGACCCACCACAAATCTCTGGAAATGGTCCAGATGTGCCCCCGCGGCGTCGGCGAGGATCGACTTGATGACATCGCCATGAGAGACCAGGACCCACAGCGAGCGCGACCCGAACTCGGCTCGGACCCGTCCATCGATGTGGCGGACGGCCTGCAGAGCGCGCGCCTGCATCTCGGCGATGGACTCCCCCGCAAACTGTTCTCCGTCCGGGAACCTCGCGGCGCTGGGCTGGTCCTGAACCGTCCGCCACAAAGGCTCCTTGGCCAGCTCGGTGAGCGACCCTCCCGTCCAGGCGCCATAACGACATTCGCCGATCCGCTCATCCGTCTCCACGGTGACGTCGGCCAGTGCCGCGACAACGATCTGCGCGGTCTCGAAACACCGTTGAAGCGGGCTGGAGACGACGACGCGGACCGGCAGTCCGCGCAACCTCTCCGCCAGATCTGTCACCTGGATGCGCCCCGTGTCGTCAAGGCCAACGCCCTCGGTCCATCCGGCCAGGGTCCCGTTGGCGTTGGTGTTGGTGCGTCCGTGGCGGATCATCAGGCAGGTCGGCACGGATGCCACTGTACGGCGGGTCCGTGCATCAGTCCCCAAAGCGTGATGACATGAGCAATGTGATCGTCGACCAAGCCATCTACCGCGACGGACGCCGGATGCCGTGCGGCGATCTGAGCAGCGAGCTCGAGCTGCTGCGCGAGGCCGGGCACGGTTTCATCTGGATCGGTCTCAAGGATCCCACCGACGCCGAGTTCGCCCTGGTGAACGAGGAGCTCAAGCTCCACCCCCTTGCCGTTGAGGATGCGGTCAAGGGCAACCAGCGACCCAAGCTCGACGTCTACGACGACACGATCTTCGTGTCACTGAAGACCTTGCGCTACATCGATGCCACCTCGGACGTCGAGACCGGCGAGGTCATGATCTTCGTCGGTGACCGTTTCGTCGTCACCGTCCGTCGTGGCGAGGCCAATCCGCTGACCAGTGTCCGCGCGCGCCTGGAGCACGCTCCAGAGCACCTGGCACACGGGCCGGTCGCTGTCCTGTACTCCGTGATGGACTCGATCGTCGACAACTACACGCTCATCGACGCTGAGCTCAATGAGGACCTCGATCTCATTGAGCAGCAGGTCTTCTCGGGCGCCCGCGGTGTCGACATCAGTGAGATCTACTGGCTCAAGCGCGAGGTCCTCGAGGTCAAACGGGCCGCGGCGCCGCTCGCGATGCCCCTGCGTCGGCTGCGCTCCGAGGACATGGCGATCATGCACGAAGAGGCTCGCCCGTTCTTCGGTGACATCTCCGACCACCTGCTGCGTGTCATCGACCATGTCGAGTCCTACGACCGCCTGCTCACCGACGTCCTGAGCGCCCACCTCGCGCAGATCTCGGTCCAGCAGAACGACGACATGCGCAAGATCTCGGCCTGGGTCGCCATGGCCGCGGTGCCCACCATGGTCGCCGGCATCTACGGGATGAACTTCCGTTACATTCCCGAGCTGACCTATCACTGGGGCTACTTCATCGTGCTGGGAGCCATGGCCGTGGTGGTACTCGGTCTGTACCGTGCCTTCCGCAAGTCCGGCTGGTTGTAGCCCCGCCCGCAGCCTCCAACTACCGAGCTCAGGTGGCGCTCAGCCAGCCGGCGCCCAGGACAACAAAGAGGGCAAGTCCCAGGGCGACGCGATACCAGACGAACGTCGTGATCGGGTGGTGTGCCACGAATGTCAGCAGCCACGCGATGCTGGCATAGGCGACGACGAAGGCGATCACGATGCCCACACCCAGCTGCCCGAAGCCGACGACGCTCGCATTGACATCTTTGAGCTCATAGAGCCCGGCTGCCGTCAACGCCGGGATGGCCATGAAGAACGACAGCCGCGTGGCCGTGACCCGGTCGAGCCCGTTGATCAGGCCGGCAGAGATGGTGGCACCGGAGCGGGAGACGCCGGGGATCAGTGAGAAGCACTGGACCAGGCCGATGACCACTCCGTCACGCATAGTGACCTGACCCTCGCCACGCTGGACACCGCTCTTTTCGAGAACGCCATGGCGCCTCTCGGCCACCCACATGACCGCGCTCCAGAGGATGAGTGCTGCGGCTACGACCCAGAGGCTGCGCAGACCGCCTGTGATCGCCTTCCGGGCCAGGAATCCGACGATGGCCACCGGTATCGACCCCACGATGACGGCCCAGGCGAGCTGGTAGTCATGGTGGGTGCGGTCCTGGGCACTTCGAAGGCCACGGAACCAGGCCCCGAGCAGCCGGACGATGTCCTTGAAGAAGTAGACCACCGTGGCTGCGATGGCGCCCAGCTGGATGATGGCGGTGTATGCCGTGACGGCAGGGTTGTCCACCGTGAGCCCGAGCATCTTCTCGGCGATCGTGAGATGGCCCGTCGAGGAGACGGGAAGGTACTCGGTCAGACCTTCCACGATGCCGAGGATGATCGAGTCCAGATACGTCAAGGTTTGGTGCACGGCCCTACTTCCTGTCGTCCGGTCGGTCAGTCAGCCAGACCGGACTCATCCATCAGGTCGGCCATGGTGCGCACGACAAGCAGCCGTTCCTCCAGCGAGGCACCCTCTGCGGCGATCGTCAGCGTCGTGACACCGGAGGAAGCGTAGCGGCTCATCCTGTCCCTGACCCGGTCGCGCGGTCCGATCAGGGAGGTCTGGTCGATGAAGTCCAGCGGCACGGCGGCTGCAGCCTCGCGGTGTGCTTTGGCGAGGAAGAGATCCTGCACCTTGGCAGCGCCTTCCCCGAAACCCATCCGCACCGCCAACGCGTTGTAGAAGTTCTTGTCCCGTGATCCCATCCCGCCGAGGTACAACGCGGAATAGGAGCGAAGCGGGGCGGCTGCCGCCTCGAGGTCATCGCCTAGAACGACTGGAACCGTTGGTACGACGTCGAATCCGGCGAGGCGATCAGAGTCCGTGCCGCGATCGGCCCGTTCACGCCCGACGGTCAGTGAGGCCAGCAGGTCACCGGAGTGCTCTGGGCTGAAGAACACCGCAAGCCAACCATCAGCGATCTCGCCGGTGAGCTCCAGATTCTTTGGACCGACGGCAGCCAGATAGACAGGGAGATGACTGCGCACGGGATGGATGGACATCTTCAGGGCCTTGCCGGGGCCATCCGGCAGCGGCAAGGTCCAGTGCTTGCCTTCGTAGGCAACGGTCTCCCGTCGGAGCGCCATCCTGACGATGTCGACGTACTCGCGGGTCCTTCCCAGCGGCTGGTCGAACCTCACCCCGTGCCACCCCTCGCTCACCTGTGGTCCCGAGACCCCCAGGCCCAACCGGAAGCGCCCGGCGGACAGCGTGTCGAGGGTCGCGGCGGTCATCGCGGTCATCGCCGGGGTCCTTGCGGGGATCTGCATCACGGCAGAGCCCAGATCGACATGCTGGGTCAGCGCCCCCATCCACGACAGGACGGTCACCGCGTCGGAGCCATAGGCCTCCGCAGCCCAGACGACGGAGTAGCCGATGCGATCGGCCTCCTGCGCCAACACGATGTTGTCCGCATAGTTGCCAGCGCCCCAATAGCCCAGGTTCAAGCCAAGTTTCATGTCGGCGAGGCTATCGGCGCGCTTGTGCGATGGGGAGGGCCGGTCGCCGCTAACGTACCGAGATATGCAACACAGACGGATGGGACGTTCCGGACTTTCGGTATCTCGACTTGCCCTGGGGACCATGGGCTGGGGCGCCAAGACCCCTGTGGAGGAAGCCCGCGACCATCTCAAGACCTATCTGGCCGCCGGCGGGGACTTCGTCGACACCGCTCACACCTATGCCAATGGCGCCTCCGAGGAGGCGCTGGGCGCCATGCTCGGCCACGTGGTGCCCCGCGACGATCTCGTCATCTGCACCAAGGCCGGCATCTCCCGGCGGACGGGGGCGCGGGTGGTCGACACCTCGCGCCGAACCTTGATGCACCAGCTCGACACGTCTCTCGAGCGCATGGGCACGCCTTACGTGGACCTGTGGATGATCCACACGTGGAGCGACGACACCCCCCTGGACGAGACGCTCTCGGCCCTGGAATGGGCCGTGACCAGCGGTCGGGCACGGTATGTCGGGGTCTCGAACTACTCGGGATGGCAGGCGGCCCATGCCGCGACACTGCTGTCTGCAAGGGGGATTCCCCTGGTAGCAAACGAGATCGAGTACTCGCTGCTCAATCGATTGCCGGAGGACGAGCTGGCGCCGGCGGCCCAGTCGCTGGGGTTCGGGCTGATGCCCTGGTCTCCGCTGGGACGTGGCGTCCTCACCGGAAAGTACCGGCACGGCATACCGGCTGACTCGCGCGCGGCGTCACGTGAGCCCAACGGACTGGCAGGTCTCAACCTCACGGAGGAGTCCGGACAGATCGTCGACGCCGTCGGCATCGCGGCACGCGGGATGAACGTCAGCCCCGCCGAGATCGCCCTGGCCTGGGTGCGTGACCGTCCGGGCGTGGTGGCGCCGATCGTGGGGGCGCGAACGACTTCACAGCTGCGCACCGCGCTGGCCAGTGAGCACCTCGAGCTGCCCGTGGAGCTGAGGAATGCCCTGGACGACGTCTCCGACTGACGTTCGCGCCACCCTGTCGTGAGTCAGGGCGATCGGTCAGCGCGTGGTCGAGGGCTCTTCGTCGTACTCACTGTCGTCGAGGCCCAGATAGACGCCGTCATCGTCCTGGTCGCTGTGATCGTCCAGCTCGTCGTCCACCTCGTCCGGATCATCATCGTCATCCTCGCCGCTGTAGATCTCGAGAGGGGTGACCTCGCCGTACGCCTCAAGAAGAGCGTCGTCATAGCGTTCGAAGGCTTCGGCGACATCCTGATAGGCGGCAACGACAGTGGGGTCGTTCTCACCCCGGCGCTGGGCAGAGGCCTCGAGATGCCTCTCGAGGGTCGCGGTCAAACTGGCGAGCGCGGCACGCGGATCGGCGGTCATGACTTGAAGGTATCCGTTTCTGGGCCAGAATGGGGGTGATGATCGAGTACGAGTATCGAGTTCTGGTTTTCGGCAGGGATGTCTCCCCCGCGGACCTGTGTCGCGCCGTCGCCGACGAGGCCGAATACGGCCACTGGGAGCTGTCCAGACTGTGCCGCTATCTCGGTGGAGCGCGTCGGGTCTGGCTCCGTCGCAGAATCATCCGGATTCAGCGCACCGCCTGATCGCGCGATAGTCAGCATGCGGCCAGGAGGCGTCGCAGAACCCGTGCCCCGAACTCCAGAGATTCCACCGGCACCCGCTCGTCGATCCCATGGAACATGGGGGCGAAGTCCAGATCTGCCGGTAGACGGAGCGGGACGAACCCGTAGCCGGTGATGCCCAACCTGCTCAGGGCCTTGTTGTCGGTGCCACCGGAGAAGCAGTACGGCAGGATTGCTGCTCCCGGATCCTCCGCCAGCAGGGCCTGCCCCATCCGATCGACCAGGTCGCCACCAAATGGGGCATCCAGGGCGATGTCGCGGTGAATCACCTCGACCTCGACGAACTCCCCGGCAAGCTCCCTGATCGTGCCCATCAGGCCATCCTCGTGACCCGGCAGGAATCGACAGTCCAGCGATGCAACGGCGGTCTGGGGGACGACGTTGTGCTTGTAGCCGGACTCCAGCATCGTCAGGTTCGCGGTGTCCTGCAGGGTGCCGGCCACGAAACCGCGCGAACCACCCGCGTGGGCCAGAATCTGCTCAGGTGACGAGTCGTCATACGGGGTGCCGGTGATCTCGCTGAGGCCATCGAGCAGCTTGCGAACCGAGCCGATGTATTCGCGGGGCCACACGTGTGCGTCTATCCGCCCGATCGCCGCTGCGAGACGAACGATCGCATTCTCGTGGTTGGGAACGGACCCATGCCCGGCCCGGCCATGGGCGGTCAACCGCAGCCAGGCCATCCCCTTCTCGGCTGTCTGGATGAAGTAGGCCCGGGTGGGCTCCCCGGTGCCCTTGACCGGCACGGTGACGCTGTAGCCGCCGACCTCGCTGATCGCCTCGCTGACGCCCTCGAACACCTCGGGGTGGTTGTCCACTATCCAGTGGCTGCCCAACACTCCCCCAGCCTCCTCGTCGGCGAAGAACCCGAACACGAGGTCACGTGGGGGCTTCACGCCGGAACGTGCGAGATGGCGGACGTTGGCCAGGATCATGGCATCCATATTCTTCATGTCGACCGCGCCCCGGCCCCAGATGCAGCCATCCTTGACCTCGGCAGCGAACGGATCCACCTGCCAGTCAACGGCATTGGCTGGCACGACATCCAGGTGCCCGTGCACGACCAACGCGGACCGACTTGGGTCGGAGCCCTCGATGCGGACGAAGACATTGGCACGTCCCGGCGCACTCTCGACGTACACGGGGTCAAGCCCGACCTCGGTGAGCTCTCGCATGACGTATTCCGCACACTCGCGCTCGCCAGGGCCGGAACCATCGCCATAGTTGCTCGAGTCGATCAGGATCAGATCGCGGCAGATACGGGTAACTTCGGCTTCGAGAGTCAGTTTGTCGATCATCTCATGACCCTAGTTGCTGGGTTCGGGAACGGGTCCTCGTGCGTGCTATCGTTCCCCCTCGTTGCGCGTGCTCCTACAAGCACTCGTGCAGCACCCTTGTCCGGGTGGCGGAATGGCAGACGCGCTAGCTTGAGGTGCTAGTGCCCTTAACGGGCGTGGGGGTTCAAGTCCCCCTCCGGACACTTTGTCCCATCTCATCACATAGGAGACCTCGAACCCTCAGGTTCGAGGTCTCTGCGCGTTAAGCCTGTGGGCTGGTAATCCTTGGCGGGTCGAGGGTTAGCTCACCCGGTTCGCCGGTGAGGGCGAGCTACACAATCCCAAAGAACCCACCCCGATGGCGTAGTTGATCTCCCCCTTCTGCAGGTTTCGTCGCTGTTGGCGCGGCTCTACGTTGAACACTTTCCAGACCAATGAACACTTTCCAGACCAATGAACACTTTCCAGACCAATGAACACTTTCTAGACCAACCCCGAGGATCGTGTGCCATGCCCTCATTTCGGTGCGAACCCAAACACAGCTACCGCTCTCGCTTTAGGCGTGAGGCGCACGCAGCGCTCTGGAGCACCCCTTCTGTCGTCGTCTTGGCGCTGGTCGTGGGTGTCGCTGTAATGCTCGCCCCGACGCCCGCTGTGGCTGCGGACACGTCGCCTCCCTCTCAGCCGGGCGCCATATCCGTGTCGAACGTCAAGGCGGCGAGCGCATCGCTGGCGTGGGGCTCCTCCACGGATAACATTGGTATCGAGGGCTACCGTGTCTACCGCGGGCCGGCGGGCGTGGCCAACACGTCGCTGTCCCTGATCGCGACGACCGACGCGGTGGCCTCCTACCGCGCAGCCAACCTGCACGCCGGGTACGCCTACAAGTTCGGCGTTGTGGCCATCGATGCCGCCGACAACGCCTCCCCGATGACGACCACCAAGTTCACGACGCTGACCAGCTCGGACGCGACGGCCCCTGCGGCACCGTCGAGCACCAGCGTCTCGCTGAAGGCGTTCTCAGCCTCACGTATAGATATCGTCTGGGGCGCTTCGGCGTCGACTGACGTCGCCTACTACAAGGTGTATCGCGACGGGTCCCTCGTCGGCACGGTCGAACGTCCCAACTCCCAGCGTTACTCCGACAACGGCCTCGCCGCGTCAACGACGCACAGCTACACGATCAAAGCGGTCGACTCGGCCGGCAACAGCTCCACCCCCACTAGTGCGAAGTCCGCGAGCACGACCGCGACGGGAGTCGTAAAGATTGCCAGGGGCCCATATCTGTCCAACGTGACGGGTAAGTCCGCCATCGTCTCCTGGTGGACCAACATCCCAACGTCCGGCGTCGTCTCGATCGCCGGAAAGACAGTGATCGACCCGGCCGGCACCCTCCAGCACCACGCGGTTGCGGTGTCCGGACTGTCAGCGGCCACGACGTACTTGTACTCGGTGACCAGCGGCAGCGCGTCAGGCAGCGGCTCGCTCCGGACCGCGGCGACGCCCAGCCAGACGTTCAGCTTCGCCGCGATCGGGGACTTCGGCGGGCAGAGCACCGGCGAGTCGCAGAACGCGACCAACATCGGGTCCGCGGGCACTCAGTTCATCCAGACCCTCGGCGACAACATCTACCCCTCCGCGGGACTGCCCGACCCGAACTTCTCGACGACGTACTCCGACTTCGACACCCGGTTCTACAAGCAGTTCGCAGCGGTGGTGAAGTCCCAGGCCTTCATGCCGGCCAACGGCAACAAGGAGTACTACTCCGACGGCGAGTTCTGGGACAACTTCCCGATGCTCGGCAGCAACCACCACTGGTACAGCTACAACTGGGGCGACGCACACATCCTCGTGCTGGACAGCGAACAGCCTTTCGTCACGGGCACCGAGCAGTACACGTTCGCGCAGAACGATCTCGCCGCCCACCAGAGCGACGCATGGCGCATCGTGGCGACTCAACGGCCGGCCTACAGCTCGTCGTCGGCCAACTCGAGCTCCAAACCCGCGCAGCAGTACCTCGTTCCACTGTTCCAGGCACAGCACGTCAACCTCGTGCTGTCCGGCAACAGCCACAACTACGAGCGCACATTCCCGCTCATCAACGGAGCCGTCGCCAGCGGAGGAATCACCTATGTCGTGTCAGGCGCCGGTGGCAACGGCTTCAACGCGTTCACAATCTCGCAGCCGTCGTGGAGCGCATTCCGTGAGGCCAGCTACTACGAGTTCGTCAAGGTGGCGGTCTCACCCACCAAACTCACGGTGAACGCAGTCCGCGCGGACACCAACGCGGTGGTCGACACCACGACGATAAGCAAATAGCACTTGTATTAGATGGCACAGCTGTGCAGTTTCGGGGCGCGGTACGGCGGGTCCGCGGACTGAGCTGCACCGACCCCGGACCTAGGTGACAGGGCTGGGCCGGGTACGACTCATGGCCGCATGCTCTCAGATAGCGTCGGGCGCGCGCGTAGGCAGTGTCACGGGACCTCCAGCGGGCGCGTCCGATCGCTTGGGCCTTCCACCAAAGGGGACCCGTGTGAGCGGCCCGTTTCAACCTGCGTAGTGGTAGCGGCAAGCGGCTATTCGTATCTCGTTCTCACTGAGCTTGTAAACGAGCCTGTGCTCATCGGTGATGCGCCGCGACCAGTAGCCGTGAAACCCATGTTTGAGGGGCTCGGGTTTACCGATCCCCTCATTGCCGTTCCGTTCGACATCCTTGATCAGCGTGTTGATCCGTCTCAGGACCTTGCGGTCCTGGGTCTGCCACCACACGTGATCATCCCAGGCGCTCTCGTCCCACACGAGTTTCACTCGGAGAGGTCCCGCTCGATTCCCGCGCCACCCTCAAGTCGGCCAATCGACGCGAGAAGGCGGCGCGCGTTCTCGGGACTCCGCAGCAGGTACGCGGTTTCTTTCAACGACTGGTAGTCCTCAAGGGAGACGATGACCACCGGCTCATGGCCAGCGCGCGTGATCACGACCTCCTCGCGGTCATCAACGACCGCGTTAAGGGTCTCCGCGTACTTCGCCCGCGACTCGGAATACGTCATGGTCCTCATAACCCACCTCCTCAGGTACGTACAGAATAGCGTACGTCTCAAGAATGGGACATCCGCACTGCGAAGCGCCGGGCTGGGTGAAGCAGGCCAAGATCGACTGCGCGGCCGGTGGGCGTTGACGACCCGTCAGTCACCAATGAAGATGTCAAAGGCGTGTGTCCCACGTGGGCAAGTCCCCCTCCAGACACTTCTCTTGACATCAAGATACCTCTCTGACCAGCGAAATCGTGGTTCTGAGAGCGGGCCGAGTACCTGCATCAGGTCTGGGTCGCATGATCACCACCACCGTCAACCTCGACTGCAACAACGGCCCCCTCATTGGTCCACCCCATGTCAGCGGGAGACCGCGCAACGTTCACTTGAGTCGTGGGGCCTGCAGATGAGGCGGGTTAGCGGCCGACACGCTGGGTCGGGCGGGCCGGCCACCAGTGCCTCACGCGCCGGTCGTGGTGAGCTCGAGTAGCGGCACCCCCGGAGGGGTGAAGCCGAGCACCTGACCGTAGAAAGACAACTCCGCCAACAGAGCGGCCACCACGGTCTCAGCCTTACGAAACCCGTGCTGCTCGCCGGGGAAGAGCAGGCAGGCGTGCGGGATCCCCTTGCGCACGAGTGCGTCGCGGAACATCTCGGACTGCGAGGGCGGGACAACTTCGTCCTCGTCCCCCTGCAACAGCAGCACCGGGCAGTTCAGCCCATCCACGTGGCTCAACGGCGCCCGCTCCACGTACCGCTCCAGCGTCTCAGGCAACGGGCCTATGAGCCCGTCGATGTAGCGCGACTCGAAGTCATGAGTGTCTTGAACTAGATGTAGCAGCTCAGCCACGCCGTAGTAGGAGGTCCCCGCGGCGAAGGTGTCGGTGCGGGTGAGTGCCGATAGGACGGTCCAACCCCCGGCGCTGCCCCCGCGGATGACCAGGCGCGCCCCGTCCGCCCTTTTGTCGGCGACCAGGGCCTGTGCGGCGGCGACACAGTCCTGCACGTCCGCCACGCCCCACTGCTCGCGCAGAGAGTTGCGGTAGGCCCGGCCGTAGCCGCTGGAGCCGGCATAGTTCACGTCCAGCACGCCGATGCCGCGGCTGGTGAAGAATGCTTTCTCCTTGCTCATCGACGCCACCGACTGAGCAGTGGGGCCGCCGTGCACGAACACCACGTACGGCGGCAGCTCGCCCTCGGGTGCCACCGCACTCGGGTGGGTCGGCGGGTGGACCAGCGCGTGCACCACTCGGCCGTCCGGGCCGGGCAGGGCCTCGTCTGTGGGGACGCACAGCCACTCAACGCCGGGCGCGTCGGTGTCGTCGAGGTCGAGAACGTCCACCGTGCAGGTGCCGGGATCGACGATAACGACGGCAGTGGGGGCGGTGGAGGAGATGCCGATGCCGACGATCAGCCCGTCGAGGGCACGCACCGAGGACTGGAACGAGGGGAACGGAACTTCGAGGTCGACCAGCGTGCCGTCGCGCGGGTCCAACACGCCCAGCGCCGCACGGCCGACGCCGTGGGTCACTGCCAAGCGGCCGTCGTCGAGCAGCGCATAGGTCGTCTGCCCGAGTTGCCACAGCGGGGCGCCGAACTCTTCTTCGCCCCCGTGTAGGGGCTCCGGTGCACCCCCGTCCAGAGCGAGACGCACGAGGTTCCACCAACCGCTGCGGTCGGTCACTGCGTACAGCGTGCTCGCGTCAGCCCATTCCGGCTGCAGCACGGACTCCTCGGTGCCGCCGAGCAGCGTGCGCGGGGTACCGACCGTTCCGTCGGCACCAACCGCAGCCACCCGGAGCTCGGTGCCGTCCCAAGGCATCTGCGGGTGGTCCCAGGCCAGCCAGGCCAAGTGCGCACCGTCGGGCGAGACTCGCGGGTGGGCGAGGAAGTCGCTGCCGCCGACGAGCTCACGCACCACCTGGGAGCCGTCCAGTGGCACGGCCACCAGGTGGCGGCGCACGCTCCCGCCGTCGTGCCGCTCGCGCACGCACCACAGTTCTTGGCCTACGGCGGTCAGATCGGCGTAGCGCAGGGTGGCGGGGTCGGCCGGCTCCGGCGTCAAGGGAAAAGGCTCGCCTCCGCCTGGCTCCAGCCGCCACAGCCGCTGGTCGCTGAACTCGCAGAACACCAGCGTGCCGCCGACCACCAGCCAACTCAGCCCCCCGTACTCGTGTACCCGGGTGCGGGCGTTCCACGGTGCGGGTAGCACGTCGTGCACCATTCCGTCGGCAGTGCGGCGCACCACGACCTGGCGACCGGACTCCGCAGGGCGACCTTCGGTCCACCACACCTCGGGCGCACCGCCATCCACTGGCACGAGCTGGGGGAAGGCCAGGCTCACCCCGTCGGCCACGTCGGCGGCGCGGATCGGGGACGACCAAGCACCATAGGAGGTGGTCACGACTGCGATCCTGCCATGTTGTCGTCCGCTAGTGAGAGTGAAGTGCGGCAGCGTTGACGCCCACCTGGACGACTCGGCGAAACCCGCTCGTCGGAGGCCTCGGTGGGCGGCCGCCGTCCTTCCCGTAGTACGAACCTGTTCTGGCGCGATCGCTGCCAGCGCCGCCGCTGATGGGCGCCTCGCCGTGGCGGCCGGTCACCTCGGCTGGGCTGCTGGTGCTGTACCCGGTAGCGGAGACCGCCCTGGTGCACATGTCCTGGTCCTGCTCGCCGGTGCCTCCGCTGGCGCCGAGTGCGCCGAGGAGCGCGTCGCCTCGGTAGATCGGAACTGCGCCGGTCTGCGGGGTGAAGCGGCCGTGAGTCATCGTGATGAGGGCAGTCGCGAAGTTCGGCATCGGCGACATCTTCTCCTTCTGCGCGGCGCTGGGCACGCCGTACGCTGCCGAGGTCCATGCCTTGCCGAGCGCGACTTCGGCGCTCACCCAAGGAGCCCCGTCCATACGTGCGAACGCGAGCAAGTGCCCGCCCACATCCATGACCGCGAACGACATGGGTGGTGCCTTCAGTTCGTTGGCCGCTTCCCGCGCGGCGGTGCACAGGTTCAAGGCCTCGTCCAGCGTCAGCATGCCTTCACCTTTCGTGTGGTGATCGTCGATCGGTGTGATCGTGACCCTTGTACTCCTGCCGCACTTCCGCCGCAAGAGCTTCTGCGTCTGACCGGAATCGTCTGTCGTAATCTCCCGTACACGACGGTTCTGTATTGTGGATATTATC
>DATCQG010000169.1:0-7034 GCA_036569625.1 Dermatophilaceae bacterium
GCCTACAAGATGGGCCGCAAGATCAAGGCCGGCCGGGTCTGGACCAACTGCTACCACGCCTACCCCGCCGGGGCAGCCTTCGGCGGGTACAAGATCTCCGGGATCGGCCGGGAGAACCACGCCATGATGCTCGACCACTACTCCCAGACCAAGAACCTCCTGGTCTCCTACAGCACCAAACCGCTCGGCTTCTTCTAAAAGGAACCCACTCCGGCGGCACGCACGGCCATCAGCGCCCTGCGTGCCGCCAGGGCGCTCCGCGTCAGGGGACGGACTGCGGCCGGTCCAAGAGCTTGCGGATCTCTGACTCGCGGTAGCGGCGGTGACCACCAAGTGTCCGCAGCGACGTGAGCTTCCCGGCGATGGCCCACCGGGTGACCGTCTTGGGGTCGACCCGAAAGAGGGCTGCGACCTCAGCCGGGGTCAACAAGCCATCGATGTCGACACTGTGGCTGCTCATGAGTTCCCCTGAGTAATCGGAATGTTCGTGTGGCCAAGTTCGTGCGGCTGCGGGTTTGCGGTGGGGAGCTCACGTCGATGCGGGCGTGGTCGCGCGGCGTGCATCACGGCCCAGACGACCTTGCCCCCGTCGGCGGTGCGCAGAACCCCAAAGCTGCGGGAGAGACCGGCCACGATGCTGAGCCCTCGTCCGTTCACGTCAAAACGGGTATACCGCTGGCGTGGCAGGTCAGGACTGTTGTCCCGAACCGTCACGCGCAGAGACCCCATGCTCCAGGCGACGGACAGCTCAATATCGGTGCTGGCATGGATCGTCGAGTTGGTGACGAGCTCGCTGACTACCAAGCAGCAGCAAGGAATCAGCGGTTCGAATCCCCAGTCCAAGAGGGTTCGCGTCACGAAGTTCCGCGACGCGTGCGGCGCGGTCGGGTGAGGCGCCAGTCGTAGCCACTCAACGGTCGGGATGGGAGTCGCGAGCACCGCGGATACGGCCGAAGGCGTCGAATCGGTGAGGATCAGGTGCCGACCCAGAGGCTGGGCGCGCAGCATTCTTCGAACCCGCGGGTCCGGGCATGCCACTGCCACCGGGATCCCGGGCCAGTCGCGGACATGTCTGCCTGCCTTCGCAAGCACTTCGACTGCGCCCGGCCGAGCGCCCTCCTTCACGGTCGACAGGTCGCAGACCACGCCGCGTGGCCCTTCGGCCAGGGCAAGCTGGATCGCGTGGTCCAGATCCTCGACCACGTCACTGAGCTGGCCGGCGACCTCAAGGACTACCACCTGACCCATGACACGTGTTCGGACCTGCGTCCCGACCGGCTCCCCTGGCGCGGACACGGCGGACAGGGACGGGCTCAGGACGACAGGTTGGTCGAAAGCGTCGGAAAAGTCGTCGGGAGGGCCAACTGGTTGCGCCACGGATAGCTCGATTCGGTGGTCCCGGAATGAAGGACACGGGCCACCAGGATTCAGGAGCGGCACGAGGCGAAGCGGACGTCACCAGGTTCTGGGATGACGAAGTGTCAGTTAACTTACTCCTCATCCGACCATCCGGCGGTCTCGCTGCGTCAGACATCCGGACTCTCAGAGCTATCGCTTCAGTCCACTCCGTTCACGGGGACTTCAATCGGGCCTGGCTCTGATCAGGCAACCTTGCTGCCGATCAGCTCGGAGTCGGCCCCGGTGCGCCGGATCGTGCCTGCGGCGGGTGCGTGGCTGTGCTCAGCGAGTGCCGCCGGGACGAGCCGGATGAATCGCTCTGGCGAGGCGGTGAGGTGCCAGCCCCCGTTGCAGTCGGAGCAGTGGTATGCGCGGATCTCGCGCCGGCTGCACGGTACATCATTCAAGAGGGCCTGGGACCGATTCCGGTTGGCTTGGCGCAGCGCAAGCTTGATGTCCTTGCGTTCCCCAAAGCGGACCTTGCCGCTGGTCTTGCAGATCGGAAAGCGGTGATAAGACATGTGGGCTACTCCTCACGGACAGGCCTTATCCCGTCGCCTTGCACTCCAATCAACAGCCAAACCCTTGGAGGAACCTCCACTCTTGCTGAGAATTCCCTGTGAGAGACGCGTTCCAGTCACCCTCACCAGCGTCTGAGTCCCTCTTGGCGAGAGTGCAAAACGGAGTCATAGTCAGTCAGGAGTCCAGGTAGATCAGTGAGATGGAACTCCGATGACCACGATCGCTCTCGTCCACGGGGCATTCCACGGAGCCTGGTGCTGGGACCATCTGCGCCCCGAGCTCGAGGATCGCGGATTCGCCGTCGTGGCGCCGGATCTGCCCTGCGATGACCCGTCCGCCGGCTGCGTTGCCTATGCCGACACGGTGGGGACAGCGCTGGCCGACGTCCACGACGAGGTGATCATCGTCGGCCACTCTCTGGGAGGGCTCACCATCCCGCTCGTCGCGACTCTTCGGCCGGTCCGCCGGATGGTGTTCCTCTGCGCCTTCGTTCCCCAACCCGGGCGTTCGTTCACCGCTCAGTACGGCGAGGAGGAGGGCATGTTCCCCGACTCACCCCCAGAAACCTGGCCGGTGAGCAACGCTGATGGATCCATGAGCTGGCCACCCGAGCGGGCGATTCCTGCGCTCTACCCTGACTGCCCGCCTGAGATCGCCCGGTGGGCGGCCGAGCGACTGCGCATCCAGACCCCCACCCCGCATGCCGAGCCCTGCCCGCTGGAGACCTGGCCGAAGGTCCCGAGCAGCTACGTGCTCGCAAGGCAGGGCGGGGCGGTCGGAGCGGAGTGGGCCAGGCGCACTGCGCGTGCACGACTAGGTGTCACCGCGGACGAGATCGACAGCGGTCACTCGCCCTTCCTCTCGCGCCCCAAGGAGCTGGCCGCGCTGCTCGCCGACATCGCGCGTCGGAACGGCGTAACACCGTGACCGGCCAGACCCTAAGAGGCCATGAACATCTTGACATCGGCTTCGACATTGGTGATGCCCGCAATCCCGAAGTTGTCGACGAGGACCTTGACCACGTTGGGGGACAGGAAACCCGGCAGCGTCGGTCCCAGGTGAATGTCCTTGACGCCAAGGGACAGCAGGGCAAGCAGGACGATGACTGCCTTCTGCTCGTACCAGGCGATGTTGTAGGAGATCGGCAGCTGGTTGATGTCCTCCAGGCCAAAGACCTCTTTGAGCTTCAAGGCGATAACGACCAGGGAATATGAGTCGTTGCACTGTCCGGCGTCGAGGACTCTCGGAATGCCGCCGATGTCGCCCAGGTCAAGCTTGTTGTAGCGGTATTTCGCACACCCTGCAGTCAGGATCACCGTGTCTTCAGGCAACGCTTCGGCAAACCCGGTGTAATAGTTGCGATTCTTCCTGCGGCCGTCACACCCGGCCATGACGAAGAACCGTTTGATGGCACCGGTCTGTACGGCGTCGACCACCTTGTCAGCGAGCGCTATGACCTGATGGTGGGCGAACCCTCCGACGAGCTCACCCGTCTCGATCTCTGTTGGTGCAGGGCATCTCCTGGCCTGCTCGATGAGGGGGGAGAAGTCTTTGGCTTTGGCGTCTACGCGGTCGGCAATGTGCTTGACCCCTTCGAAGCCGACGACGCCGGTCGTGTAGAGGCGATCTTTGTAGGCGTCTTTCGGTGGCACGAGGCAGTTGGTGGTCAGGAAGATCACTCCGTTGAAGGAGTCGAATTCTTGAGCCTGCTGATGCCAGGCGTTGCCGTAGTTGCCGACGAAGTTGTCGTATTTCTTGAAGGCGGGGTAGTAGTGGGCCGGGAGCATCTCGCCGTGTGTATACACATCCACGCCCGTGCCCTCTGTCTGGATGAGTAGCTCTTCCAAGTCCTTGAGGTCGTGCCCACTGATGAGAATGGCAGGGTTACCACGCACGCCGATGTTGACAGTGGTGAGCTCGGGATGACCGTAGGATGTGGTGTTTGCCTTGTCCAGCAGGGCCATGACATCAACGCCGCACTTGCCCGCTTCCAAGACCAGGGCAATCAGCTCATTGACGGTCAGCGCCTCGTCAAGCGTGGCCGCCAACCCCTTTTCGATGAATGCGAAGATGCCCTCTTCTTCGTACTCAAGGGCGTGCGCATGCTCGGCATACGCCGCAATTCCTTTCAGGCCATAGGTGAGCAGTTCTCTGAGTGATCGGACATCCTCGTCTTCGGTGGCCAGGACTCCCACGAGATCTGATTTCGTTTCGAACTGGTCTGTCGACGTGGACCAGGTTGCTGCATCCTTCAGGTCCGTCGGGATGGCGCCGCCGGCGAGGATGATGTCCTGCCTGAGATCTTCGCGCAGGGTGAGGCCGTCCTGGATTCGCCTCACAAAATAGTCGCCGTCAAAGTTGGCGTTGGTAATCGTGCTGAACAGGCCTTCCATGATGAACTCATTGATGTCCTTGCGGACAATGCCCAGCTCACGGGCTTGAACGGCATGGATCGCGATTCCTTTGAGAGTGTAGATCAAGAGATCCTGCAGATGGGCAACTTCCTGGCTCTTTCCGCACAGGGCCTTGATCGTGCAACCAGTTCCTCTGGTTGTCTCCTGACACTGGTAACAGAACATGCTCATTCGTGTTTCACCCGGGTCTCTGTTCAAACGTGGCTGGGTCAAGGTCGCGCGGGCCGGCTCCAAGGTCACGGCGAGGACTGTTGCTTTGGATATGGACGTTTTTACCATCAAAACGGGCAAAACTCCAAGAATCCGGCATGTGGGGCATCTCACGGGCAGCAGACAGCTGTAAAGTTTCACGCTGTCCCCTGTTTTTACTGCGTCGATCGGGAAAACTGCCAACCATGCCTGAGTCTCCATCGGGTCGAACCGGCCTGAGCCACCATCAGGTACTGGCGAGCGCCAGTCGGATGGCGGTGCTCGAGCTGCTGCGCTCACGTGCCCAGCCGCTCGGTGTGGGCGAGGTTGCCCAGCAGATCGGGCTGCACCAGAACACCGTGCGGTCCCACCTGGACCTGTTGGTGGAGTCCGGGTACGCCGTACGGCGCACGGAGGCCCCGAGGGGACCGGGCCGCCCGCGGGTGGTGTACGAAGCGACTGCCGCGCCTGAGGGCGAACGCAACTACCGGCTCCTCGCCGAGATGCTGGCCCAGCATCTGGTCGCCTCGAGCGAGCGCCCCGGTGAGGCCGCGATCAACGCCGGGCGGAGCTGGGCGGGGTTGACGGGCCAGACGCAGGACGGCACAAACGACCTGGTCCCCGCGCCCCCGATCAGCGGGGAGGAGGCCATCTCGGCCGTCGTCCGGATGCTTGGCGATATCGGTTTTGCGCCTGAGGTCAGTGCAGATGGCACGGCCATCAACCTGCGCCGCTGCCCGTTCCGCGAGCTGGCCGAGAGCTACCCGGAGGTGGTGTGCGGAGCTCACATGGGGATGGTCCAGGGCGCACTGACCGAGCTGGGTGCGCCGGTCAGCGCCACCCGTCTGCTTCGCTTCGTCCAGCCCGACCTGTGCATCATCACCTTGGCCCGATCGGCCGCCGCCCCGGGGCACTGACCCGGGGCGACCCCAGCGCCGGCTGCTTCATGCGATAGGACTCATTCATCACCTATGCGCCATCCGCGCCCTGACCTGGAGGAATCGTGACCACGATGACGGCGAGCAGTGATGTCTGGTCCACGCCCCTGACCCCGTTGGCCTTTCTCGGCCGCGCTGCGGAGGTGTTCCCCGACCGGGAGGCCGTCGTGTACGGCGAGCGAAGGATGACGTACACGCAGTTCGCGCAAGAGGTGACGCGTGTCGCTCACGCGCTGCGGGCCGGCGGCGTCAAGCCCGGTGACCGGGTGGCGTACCTGCTGCCCAACATCCCCGAGATGCTCGTTGCTCACTTCGCGGTGCCGCTGGCTGGGGGAGTCCTGGTGGCGATCAACACCCGGTTGGCGCCACCCGAAGTCCACTACATCCTTCAGCACTCAGGCGCCACCGTGCTGGTCGTCGATGCCGCGCTGCACCGCCTGGTCAAGTCGGTCCTGGCGGATCTGCCCGAGCTGCGGCAGGTCGTGACGGTTGTGGACCCCGCAGGCGGTGCGCAGCCCCTGCCGGAGGTTCAGGGGATCGACTACGCCGAGCTGTGCGCCATGGGCAACGACGACCCGCTGCCGTGGACGGTGGAGGACGAACGGTCGACGATCTCGATCAACTACACCTCGGGCACGACGGGCCGCCCGAAGGGCGTGATGTACCACCACCGCGGTGCCTACCTGAACTCCCTTGCCGAGATCATCCACTCCCGGCATGGCGCGCGGACCCGCTACCTGTGGACCCTGCCGATGTTCCACTGCAACGGCTGGTGCACCGCCTGGGCGATCACGGCTATCGGCGGAACGCATGTCTGCCTGCGGGCCGTGGACGTCGACCTGATCTGGGACCTGCTGGACAACGAAGGCATCACGCACCTGAACGGCTCGCCGACCGTGTTGGTCTCGATCGCCAACTCGAGCCGGGTGCACACCCTGGACCAGGAAGTCGTCGTCACCACGGCTGGAGCTCCTCCCAGCCCGACGGTGATCTCGACGATGGACGCGATCGGTGCGACAGTCGTGCACGTTTACGGACTGACCGAAACCTATGGGCCCTATACGATCTGCGAGCCGCAGGACGCCTGGGATGCCCTGGACGTCGCAGCGCGAAGCAAGCTTCTCTCCCGCCAGGGCGTTGGCATGATCGTCACGGACGGCGTCCGCGTGGTCGACGAGCAGATGCTCGACGTCCCCCGTGACGGGGAGACGCTCGGTGAGGTCGTTATGCGCGGCAACAACGTCATGAAGGGCTACTTTGCCGACCCCGACGCCACGGCGGATGCCTTCCGCGGTGGCTGGTTCCACTCCGGCGACCTCGGGGTCTGGCACCCCGACGGCTACCTCGAGCTGCGGGACAGGGCCAAGGACATCATCATCTCCGGTGGAGAGAACATCTCGACGATCGAGGTCGAGGCAGCCATCGACTCCTACCCCGGTGTTCTCGAGGTCGCGGTGGTCAGCCATCCGGACGCGAAGTGGGGTGAGCGGCCGAAAGCCTTTGTCGTGCTCAAGCCGGGTGAGGCTCCGACAGCCGAGCAGATCATCGCGCACGTCCGAACGCAGATCGCCCA
>DATCQG010000170.1:0-1840 GCA_036569625.1 Dermatophilaceae bacterium
GCGGTCCGCGCCCTGGTCGAGGATGCCGTGCCGATGTTCGAGTTCGCGGTGCGAACCACCATCGCAAGGTTCGACCTGTCCGGCGCCGAGGGCCGGGTCCGTGCCCTGGAGGCCGTCGCCCCCATCGTCGCGGGCATCCGCGATCGTTCGCTGCGCCCGGAATACACCCGCACCGTGGCCGGGTGGCTGGGCGTCGAGGTGGAGCTGGTCGCGGGCGAGGTTGGGCGGGCAGCCCGCATGGCAGCCCGTGCGTCAACCACTGCGACCCACCCGGCGACCGAATCCGCGCCCGCCTCGAGCTCCTCCGGAGAGGTCGAGCCGGACCATGGCCACGAGCACGTCCACGAGCACGTCCACGAGCAGGGCCACGAGCACGCCTTCGAGCTGGCTCGCCCGGACCTTCGCGACCCAGTGGTCGCTGCCGAGAGACAGCTGCTCCAGGCGGTGCTGCAGTTCCCCAGCCTGATCGACCCGGCCGGCTTCGAGTCCATCGCAGCCGACTCCTTCAGCGCTCCGGCCCATCGGGCGATCCTTGATGCCATCCGGGTGGCGGGCGGTATCGAGGCCGCCAACGGGCCCGGTCAGTGGACCGATCGAGTCAGTGAGGCTGCGGCTCTGACGGTCCGGCCCCTGGTGAGCGAGCTCGCAGTGGCGCCGGTGCCGGCCAGGTTCGACCCACTGACGGGTCTGCCCGAGCGCCGCTATGTCGACGAGCTCCTCGTCCGGATCCAGGAGGTGGCCCTGACCCGCCAGATCGGCGACGCCATCAGCGCCATGCGTCGAGTTCCGCCCGACGACAGCGCCGGCGGCCGTGAGCTCGGCATCCACCTGCAGATCTTGCAGCGCGAGCTCGCCACTCTGCGGTCCACACTGGGCTGATGGGACTGTTCAACCGCAAGACCCCCCGCGCCGAGCTGGCCCCAGCCGGCGTGAAGGCACTGGAGCTGGCCAAGGGTGAGCGGGTTCTCGCGTTCGCTGTCGACGACCTCACCGGTGCCCACGTCGTTGCGACGACCTATGCCATCGCGGTCGTGACGTCGGCCGCCGAGCGCACCCTGCGGCGCCGCTGGCTGTCTGTGGACTCCGGTGTCTGGGATCCAGAGATGGCGACGTTGACGGTGACCTGGGCCGACGGCAGGCTTCCCGGGCAGTGGTCGATGCGCGACCAGGCAACCCTGTTGCCCGAGACGGTGCGCGAGCGGGTCCAGGCCAGCGTCGTCCTCTCGGTGCGCCTCAGCCTGGGCGACCGGCGCTCGGGCCGCGTCGCCATACGGCAGGATTTCGACACTGGCGAGCTCATCTCCCAGACGATCCTCGGATGGTCCACCAGCCTCGATGACCCTGAGGTGCGGGCCCACGTCCAAGCCGCCCTGGCCCATCTGAGGGACCAGGTCGGGATGCCGGCCTGACCGGATTTCGGCGGGGGAGCCAGTTTCAGGACGGGTGAAATCCTTTGCTACAGTCTCACCCGCAGCATTCCCCTGTAGCTCAATTGGCAGAGCAGCCGACTGTTAATCGGCAGGTTACTGGTTCGAGTCCAGTCGGGGGAGCAAACCCGCAGGTCAGAGGCTTAGAGCCTCTGACCTGCTGTGGTTCGTGACCATTTTATGACCAGTTTATTCGAGCTCGACTGTGCCTGCGAAGTTCCTGGGCACACGCCGCCGAAGGCCGTCGTCGGGCGGCTCGATGAAGCCGGAATGACGGTCAAGAGCAGTCCACAAGGGGCCCCGGGGGTATCCCGGTTCGCGTCGCGCAGTTGCTTGACTCGCGAGGGAGGTGCTGCAGGGGTGGCTGCTGCGGCATCGTCATGGGTCAAAAGCGACTCATCGCGACTGTGTCC
>DATCQG010000171.1:0-3232 GCA_036569625.1 Dermatophilaceae bacterium
GAGCTGGTCGCGACCAAGATCCGCGCGCTCTACCAGCGGCGTAAGGGCCGCGACCTGTACGACATGTGGCTGGCGCTGACCGACCCGAGCCTCGCTCTGACCGGCCAGAACCTGCTCGCGGCGTTCGATCCCTACCGGCCAAACGGGCTGACCGCCAAGCTCACGATCACCTCAGGCACGGCGACTTTCGCACCGACACGAACAACCTCATCGCCGGCGGCCCAGCCGGCTACGACATCGAAGTGGCCGCGCAGCTGATCATCAACAACGTGCTCAGCCACCTCTGAAGCCAGTCAAAGCGCGTTGCGACCGGCTGACTGTGCGGACCCGCGACCCCTTCAAATGCTGTTCCGGAACACCCGCTCACCCGTCGATGGGTATCTAACCTACTGGCCGTCTGGGGCTCGGGTGTTCGAAATCGGGCAGGCCCGTAAGACCGCCGGCTCCGACGCGCACTCGATCGTGATGGTCGCGCTGCGAGACACGGGCTTGCGCCACGTCGAGCTGGACCCTCAACTGATGGTGCTGCGGCTGCTATCGGACCGGCGCGACGAACTGTCCCGCGCCCGGGCGCGGGACAGGCTCTTCCTCGCCGGGCCGCAGCCATGCGTCAGCGAAGCCAGCTGTCGCCGACCTTGCCGCCCCACCAGCGACCCAGGCCAAAGGTGTCGCCAGCCCTCGTGAACCAGAAGGCGATGATGGCCAGCGCGTCGACCCAGTGGTCGTCGGTGAGGGGGTTGGTATAGGTCCCGGCGTCTGCACCGAGGGGGAACTCTGCCAGGTACATCAAGGCCAGCAGCAGCGCGGCCGCTATCGCGGTGAGCTTGAGGCCGCAGCCGGTGATCAGGGAGACGCCGATGGCCAGCAGGCCGAACATGAACACGTAGTCGGCCCACGGACCGGAGATCGAATTGAAGAAGCCTGCGAACGGCCCCACCGCGTGCGTCATGAAGCCTTGGGCAGGGTTGCCGCCGTCGATCATGCCCTTGCCTGGGGCGGTCAGGAAGCCGAATCCGAAGATCTTATCGATAAAGGCCCATAGGAAATACCAGCCGAGCACGATGCGCAACAACCCAAGGGTGATGCGCGCTGGTCTCGACCGCACGATATCGGTCTCCCAGGTGGCTGGTGCACTCGTCGCGTTCGAACCGACCTTGAATGTTGTCACGGTAGTTCCCTTCGACCCTGAGGTCTTTCTTGAGCGGGCACGGTAGTTGTGCCCCCACCATGTATGGAAGTGGCCGCGCCTCTAGCGGCAGCCTACTTCTGCTCCTGTTCGCGGTGGGGCAAATCAGACATATTGCTTCTGCGTGTGTTGCAGGTCACGTTGGATCGCGCGCATCTCGTCGCTGTCGTGGCTTGTTTTCGCTAGCGAAGCAACGGCCATAAGGCGATGAGAAGAACCGCGACAGGTATCAGCGGTTTGACCGCCTTGTAGGCGCGCCGCGTTGTGGGAGCCGAAGGCGCTTCGCCCAGGTCGGCCCGCACACCCTGAGAAATCACCTGCCAGTCGCAGCGAAGGCGCCCGTGGACACTGGGTCTAGGCCTCGGAGCGCCTTTGTGAACGCGGCAAAAGTAACGACACCTGCTGCGGCGAACAAAATGCCCGGAAGCATTCCGGCGGCTGATCTTTGTGTCCACCGCATGAGGATGCCAACGGAGCAATTCAGAAAGACCTGGCGGGGGGGGGTGGGTTGTTTCGTCCGAGGGCTTTAGTGTTCGCATCGAGGGCAAGACAGGACTTCGCTACAAGGAAGAACATGGCGAACCGCGCATTGACTCCGAGGCGATGGCAGTGCCCAGGATGGTGGTTGTGGTGTACACACGGACCATCCCCAACTCCGAGACTCGGCCCCAGAGCCAGGTGCTGTCCAATCTGCAGCGAGCGTTTCTGTTCGTCGGCTGGATCTTGAGCCCCCAATAGGGATCGAGGGGACTAGAGCCGAACCGCGAGTCAACACCTTGGACGCCCGCTCCTCGTCCGGTAAGGGCTCCTGGGCGTCGTCCCCGGCCCGGCGACCTGTGATGGACCTGGTAGATGTGTAGCCAACCCATCAAAGCCACGTGGTGGGGACGGCCGAGACGTTCGACAAGGAGGGCGGCCGCGGCGGGGGTGTAGCCAAATCTGTAACCGGGACGGTCCGAGACGGTGGAGATGCGGCGACACAAGTGGACCGGTTGGCTTGGGACGGTGTGCGGCAGGGGAGAGTGCCCGCGCCGCCTGAGACGTGAGTCGGGGTACTCATAACCCGGAGGTCGCAGGTTCAAATCCTGCCCCCGCTACTGTTCGCTCTTGTGACCGACAGTCTTGCAAACCCCGCCGAAGTGCTGATGAAGGTCTGCCCCCTCTGCGGCGAAGAGATCAGCGCAGACGCCCTCGTGTGTCGGTGCACAGCGCCGGACATTCCTGGACTGGTCCTCATTCAACCTGTCGGGTCTGGTGGCTACGCAGACGTGTTCCTCTACGAACAGCAGATGCCGCGGATGCCGGTAGCGGTCAAGGTGCTCAAGGTCAACCTGCTCAGCAGCGAGGGCCTAACCCAACGTCTAGCCCTACGCCCTCTCCCGTCAGGCACCACATTGACCGGCGGAGGTGCTGTTGCAGAAACTGACAAGCGTCTTTCCGCCGATGTCAACCGCGAGGAGGTGACCTGGCGACCCAGGGGTCAGCTTGGCGTGCACGGGCGCGCCAATGGCCCCGTTCCTCGGATCTGAGGTGGCCGTGACGTGTCCCGTCGCGACACCGTCGGTGACCGATGTCAACACGAAGACGAGGGTGCCCAGGGGAGCGTTCGCGAAGGAACAGCTCAGACAGAGCGCCAAGTCCGCATAGCTCAGATGACCAGTGCCGGCTTTGTCGATCACAAGCCTCATCTCGTGTGCGCCCCACGTCCCTGCGAAAGTAGCGCCGACGTTTGCCACGGCCGGTGACGGCGAGCTGCGGGGAGGGGGCGCGCTGGTGCTGGTTCCCGCCGGTGTTGTGGTCGCCGGAGATGCCGAGATTTCCGGTCGTGGGGTTGATGGTGGACGCACGTCCGAAGGCCACCGCCAGGACCGTCTGCGCCGCATTTGCCACGGGCGACCGGTGCACATCAAGGCCGGACCTGCGGCGGTAGAAGTCACTGTTCTCCCAATCACCCTTGCAGGTTGCTCTGTAGGCCGTGCTGGGCTCGATGTTCGTGACGGCGCCTGCAAGTGCTGCGGCGGGTCCTGCAGCGATGCGGCTCAGTGG
>DATCQG010000172.1:0-17529 GCA_036569625.1 Dermatophilaceae bacterium
AGGACATCGAGCGGGACAAGATACTTTCCGCGGCTCAGGCCAAGGAGTACGGCTTGATCGACGAGGTGCTGGTCAGCCGCAAGGCGTCCGTCGACTCCTGATGTTGGCGCCCTCGATGCTTGTTCTGCTCTGGGCGGAACAGTCGTGACG
The DNA here is from genome assembly GCA_036569625.1 of Dermatophilaceae bacterium. GTDB lineage: Bacteria > Actinomycetota > Actinomycetes > Actinomycetales > Dermatophilaceae > UBA4719. The sequence goes on from DATCQG010000172.1 coordinate 151, forward strand.
GGGGCCCGACACCGGCGTTCAATAGGTACGTCGACCTACGCCAGCGGGTAGCGTCGACGAAGAGGTACGGCCGGTGATGTCCTCATCGCCAGCGGATTTGAGCAGGACCCGACCGGAAGGATCGCCTCGTGGCACGCATCGGAGAGGGCGGCGACCTCTTGAAGTGCTCCTTCTGTGGCAAGAGCCAGAAGCAGGTCAAGAAGCTCATCGCCGGGCCCGGTGTGTACATCTGCGACGAGTGCATCGACCTGTGCAACGAGATCATCGAGGAGGAGCTCGCCGAGACGTCCGAGCTGGGGCTCGACGAGCTGCCCAAGCCACGCGAGATCTTCGACTTCCTCGAGCAGTTCGTGATCGGCCAGGATCCGGCCAAGAGGGCGCTTGCGGTCGCGGTCTACAACCACTACAAGCGGATCCAGGCCGGCGAGACCAGCAGCAAGAAGGGCGCCGACGCGGTGGACATCTCCAAGTCCAACATCCTGCTGATCGGGCCGACCGGCTGCGGCAAGACCTACCTCGCCCAGACCCTGGCCCGGATGCTCAACGTTCCATTCGCCATCGCCGACGCCACGGCGCTGACCGAGGCCGGTTATGTCGGTGAGGACGTCGAGAACATCCTGCTCAAGCTGATCCAGGCTGCGGACTTTGACGTCAAGAAGGCCGAGACCGGCATCATCTACATCGACGAGATCGACAAGATCGCCCGCAAGAGCGAGAACCCCTCGATCACCCGCGATGTGTCCGGCGAGGGCGTGCAGCAAGCGCTGCTGAAGATCCTCGAGGGCACGGTCGCCTCGGTGCCACCCCAGGGCGGGCGCAAGCACCCGCACCAGGAGTTCATCCAGATCGACACGACCAACGTGCTCTTCATCGTCGGTGGCGCGTTCGCCGGCCTCGAGAAGCTGATCGAGTCGCGTGCGGGGCAGAAGGGGCTGGGCTTCGGCTCGCAGCTGCACACGGCCAAGGACGTGGGCGAGAGCTATGGCGACGTGATGCCCGAGGACCTGATGAAGTTCGGGTTGATCCCCGAGTTCGTCGGTCGTCTGCCGGTCATCACGACGGTGTCGCCCCTTGACCGCGACGCACTGGTGCGCATCCTGACAGAGCCTCGCAACGCCCTGGTGAAGCAGTACAAGCGGATGTTCGAGATTGACGGCGTGGAGCTCGAGTTCACGCCCGAGGCTATCGAGGCCGTTGCCGACCAGGCCCTGTTGCGCGGCACCGGGGCCCGCGGGCTGCGGGCGATCCTGGAAGAGGTGCTCCTGCCGGTGATGTTCGACGTACCGAGCGAGGATGACATCGCTCGTGTGGTCGTCACCGACGAGGTCGTCCTTGACAACGTCAACCCGACGATCGTCCGCCGAGCGGCTCCGCGAGCCAAGCGAGCGCCGCGCAAGGAATCCGCCTGAGCTTTGCTTGTCCCGGGGCCGCGCGGGGGGTGGGTTGAAACGGGTCGGCTCAGGCCTTGGGCTCGGCGGGTGCCAGCACCACGTTGCGGACGGCGAATGTCTCGCCGGGCTGGTACTTCAGGGACGCGATACGACCGGCGGCGATGAGGTCGCCCTCGGCGAGCCTGATCCGCTCCAGGATCGCTTCGGGCCCGGCCAGTACTGCAGACCGGACCTCGGCCTTCATACCGACCTTGGCCTCCGACTTGGTCCTGCGGACACCAGCGAGCGCTTCGCCGACAGCCCCAAGAATGGCCGGATCAGCTTGTGCCGCAATGGTCTTCAGCTCATCCGAGGTCGGCCAGGACGTGTGGTGGATCGAGCCCGGGTGCCACCACGACCACACCTCTTCGGTGGCATAGGGCAGGAACGGCGCGAGCAGTCTGAGCACGATGTCAAGGGCGATCCGCAGCGACGCCCGCGCTGATGCGGCGGCCTCGTTGCCCTGGCCGCCGTACGCCCGCTCCTTGACCAGCTCGAGGTAGTCGTCGCAGAAGGTCCAGAAGAACGCTTCGGTCACCTCGAGGGCGCGGGTGTAGTCGAAGGCGTCAAAGCCACGGGTGGCTTTGTCGATCACGCCGGCGAGCCCGGCCAGCATGGCCTTGTCGATCGGCATGATCACCGCGTTATTGAGCTCTCCACCGACCTCACCGAACGAGAGCGCGAACTTGCTGGCGTTGAGCACCTTGATCGCGAGGCGGCGACCGACCTTCATCTGAGCCGTGTCCGGCGCGGCGTCGGTCCCCATCCGGGCTGCGGCCGCCCAGTAACGGATCGCATCAGCGCCGTGGTCCACGAGCATGCCCATCGGGGTGGTCACGTTGCCCTTGGACTTGCTCATCTTCTTGCGGTCGGGGTCGAGGATCCATCCGTTGATGGTCGCGTGCTTCCACGGCAATGAGTCGTGCTCCAGGTGGGCCCGGACCACGGTGGCGAACAGCCACGTTCGGATGATGTCGTGACCCTGTGGGCGCTGGTCCATCGGGAAGATCTTGGCGAACAGCTCGTGGTCGTCGCGCCAGCCCGCGGCGATCTGGGGGGTCAGCGACGACGTCGCCCATGTGTCCATGATGTCGGGGTCGCCGCTGAATCCGCCCGGCTGGTCACGCTGTTCGGCCTTGTAGCCCATTGGTACGTCGGAGTAGGGGTCGACAGGCAGGAACGCCTCGTCGGGCACGATCGGCTTGTCGTAGACGATCTCACCGTCGGCGTCGACGGGGTACCAGAGCGGGATGGCGACGCCGAAGAACCGCTGACGACTGACCAGCCAGTCGCCGTTGAGCCCGCCGACCCAGTTCTCGTAACGGGTTCGCATGAAGTCAGGGTGGAACTGGATCTCCTTGCCGCGCTTGAGAAGCGCAGCCTTGAGGTCCTCATCCCTGCCGCCGTTGCGGATATACCACTGGCGTGAGGTCACGATCTCGAGCGGCTTGTCGCCCTTCTCGAAGTAGTTGGCCTTGCGCTGGGTCGGGGTCGGCTCGCCGTCAAGGTCGCCCGAGACACGCAGGGCGTTCACGATCGCAGTCCGGGCGGCGAAGGCGGTCCGCCCGGCGCACACGGCGAAGACGGCCCGTCCGGCTTCGTCGGCGATCCACTCCGGCGTCTCGGTCTGGATCCGTCCGTTGCGCTGGATGATCGATCGGGTCGGCAGCTGCAGCTCGCGCCACCACTGAACGTCGGTGAGGTCGCCGAAGGTGCAGCACATCGCGATACCTGCCCCTTTGTCCGGCTCGGCGAGGTGGTGGGCCAGGACGGGGATCTCGACCCCGAACAAGGGTGAGGTGACCGTGGTGCCGAACAGGTCGGCATACCGCTCGTCATCGGGATGGGCGATCAGCGCGACGACGGAGGGCAACAGCTCGGGGCGGGTGGTCTCGATGTGCACGGCGGTTCCGTCGGGGGCATGGAACGCGATGCGGTGGAAGTGACCCGGGTAGTCGCGGGCCTCGAGCTCGGCCTGGGCCACCGCAGTCTGGAAGGTCACGTCCCACAGACCCGGGGCTTCGGCCTGGTAGGCCTCCCCGCGATCGAGGTTGCGCAGGAACGCCTGTTGGGCCGTGGCCCGGGACCGCTCGTCGATGGTGCGGTAGTTGATGTCCCAGTCGACCGAGAGACCGAGCCGCCGAAACACCTCTTCGAACGTCTTCTCGTCCTGGACGGTGAGGATGTCGCAGAGCTCGATGAAGTTGGCCCGGCTGATCGGCAGCTGGTCCGACATCTTTGGACTCTTGCCGCCGGCGCTGTTGTCGCCATGCTGCGGCGGCTCGAACCCCTCGATGTAGGGGAGCGTGGCGTCGCCGCGCACGGAGTAATAGTTCTGGACGCGGCGCTCCGTCGGCAGGCCGTTGTCGTCCCAGCCCATCGGGTAGAACACCTCGAAGCCGGCCATCCGCTTGTAGCGCGCCATGAAGTCGACCTGCGCGTAGCCGAAGACGTGACCGATGTGCAGCGCCCCGCTCGCGGTGGGCGGCGGGGTGTCGATGGACCAGATCTGTGCGCGAGTCTTGCTGCGGTCAAAGGTGTACGTGCCCTGCAGGGCCCACGTCTGCCCCCACTTGTCCTCAAGCCCGTCGATCGAGGGCTTGTGGGGCATGGTCACGGCGTTGTGCGGCGAAGCTGGGTGGGTCATGGCCGGATTCTCCCAGACGGCGGCGGCGCCGGACCAACCGGTGGCTTGGGCGTGTGCACTGTGCGGACCGCTAGACTTGGGGGCACAGGCATCGACCCGGTCATCACCGGCGAGCCTCCGGAAGAACGGCTCCAGCCATGCGACATCCGGCTGGTTCCCACTAGAACCGGACGGTTGGGCCCGTCACAGCCTCAGACCAGAGCGGTCGTATGCCGCCCTCCCGACCGAGGGTGTCCTGCGGCAAGCGAGGTGGTACCGCGGTGTTGTCCAACCGCAGGCGGTCTTCCCGGAACCCGCCCTGTGGCTGGCTCGTCGTCCTCGTGGTGAGCGTTCCATGACCACGTTCGAGATGACGGAGATGTGCCTATGACCTACCCCAAGGTCGACTTTCTGCCCGATCAGACCACTGCTGACCACGCTGCGCGTGTGGGTGTGGTCGCGAGCCCCAAGTTTCCCGAGATCGAGGAGCGCATCCTCAAGTACTGGGATGAGGACGGCACCTTCATGGCTTCGGTCGAGGCACGCGACCCGGGGGACAACGGCGACAACGAGTTCGTCTTCTACGACGGGCCGCCGTTCGCCAACGGCCTTCCGCACTATGGTCACCTGCTCACCGGCTACGTGAAGGACCTGATCCCGCGCTATCAGACGATGCGCGGGCGGCGGGTCGAGCGCCGGTTCGGCTGGGACACCCACGGCCTCCCGGCCGAGCTCGAGGCGCAGCGGGTGCTGGGCCTGAAGACCAAGGCCGAGATCCTCGAGCTGGGCATCGAGGAGTTCAACGCCGCCTGTCGCGAGTCCGTACTGAAGTACACCGACGTCTGGCAGGCCTATGTGCGCCGTCAGGGCCGCTGGGTCGACTTCGAGCACGACTACAAGACGCTCAACCCGGACTACATGGAGTCGGTCATCTGGGCGTTCAAGGCGCTCTACGACAAGGGTCTTGTCTACGAGGGCTACCGCGTGCTGCCCTACTGCTGGAACGACGAGACTCCGCTGTCCAACCACGAGCTGCGGATGGACGACGACGTCTACCAGATGCGCCAGGACCCGGCGGTCACGGTGGGCTACCGACTCGACACTGGCGAGCTGGCGCTGATCTGGACGACGACCCCATGGACGCTGCCGAGCAACATGGCCTTGGCAGTGAACCCCGACGTCGACTATGTCGTGGTTGAGGGCGACCGCAGCGGCGGCGAGGAACGCTACCTCCTGGCCGAGGCGCGGGTCGCGGCATACAGCAGGGAGCTCGGTGACGACGCGAGCGAGCGGATCGTGCAGCGGATCAAGGGGTCTGACCTGCTCGGGCGCACCTACACGCCGCCGTTCAGCTACTACATCGGGCGCACCAACGCTCACCAGATCCTGTCCGCGGACTACGTCACCACCGAAGACGGCACGGGCATCGTGCACATCGCGCCGGCTTTCGGTGAGGAGGACAAGGTCGTCGGCGACGCCGCTCACATCGAGGCGGTCGTCCCCGTCGGCCCGGACGGCAAGTTCACTGCCCCGGTCACGGACTACGAAGGTATGCATGTCTTCGACGCCAACCTGGCGATCATCGACCACCTCAAGGCGCGCACGGCGGGGGAGACGGACCCCGCCGCTGTTGGATCCACAACGCCCGGCACCGTTCTGCTGCGCCGCGAGACCTACGACCACTCCTACCCTCATTGCTGGCGCTGCCGCAGACCGCTGATCTACATGGCCGTCTCGAGCTGGTTCGTCGAGGTCACCAAGGTCCGCGACCGCATGGTCGAGCTCAACGAGCAGATCACATGGGTGCCCGAGCACGTCAAACATGGGCAGTTCGGCAAGTGGCTGTCCAATGCGCGCGACTGGTCGATCAGCCGAAACCGCTTCTGGGGCAGCCCGATTCCGGTCTGGCAGTCCGACGACCCGACCTACCCACGCACGGACGTCTACGGTTCTTTCGAGGAGCTCAAGCGCGACTTCGGGGTCACGGTCACGGACCTGCACCGGCCGTTCATCGACCGGCTGACGCGCCCCAACCCCGACGACCCGACCGGGCGGTCGACGATGCGCCGTGTTCCGGACGTGCTCGACGTCTGGTTCGACTCGGGCTCGATGTCGTTCGCCCAGGTGCACTACCCGTTCGAGAACGCCGACTGGTTCGAGCACCACTTCCCCGGTGACTTCATCGTCGAGTACATCGGGCAGACGCGTGGCTGGTTCTACACGATGCATGTGCTCGCTACCGCGCTGTTCGACCGGCCTGCCTTCTCCTCGTGCGTCAGCCACGGCATCGTCCTGGGCCACGACGGCCTGAAGATGAGCAAGTCGCTGGGCAACTACCCGGACGTCTCCGAGGTATTCGACCGCGACGGCGCAGACGCTATGCGCTGGTTCCTCATGTCGAGCCCGATTCTGCGCGGTGGCAACCTCATCGTCACCGAGACGGGCATCCGCGACGGGGTACGCCAGGTGCTTCTCCCTCTGTGGAGCTCATGGTACTTCTTCTCGTTGTACGCCAACGCTGCTCAGGGTGGCGACGGTTATGCCGCGAAGTGGTCGACGGGGTCGCAGGACGTCCTCGACCGCTACCTCCTCGCCAAGCTGCGCCGCTTCGTCGAGGAGGTCCAGGGCCAGCTCGACACGTACGACGTGGCCTCGGCGTGCGAGTCCGTCCGCGGCTTCCTGGACGTGCTCTCCAACTGGTACATCCGTCGCTCGCGAGACCGGTTCTGGGATATCGAGAACACAGCGAGCGAGTCCCGTGACGGTGCCTTCAACACGCTGTACACCACGCTCGAGGTTGTCACGCGCGTCACAGCTCCCCTGCTTCCCTTTACGTCCGAAGAGATCTGGCGCGGCCTGACCGGTGCGCGTTCGGTACACCTGACTGACTGGCCGGATGCCTCCGACCTGCCCGAGGATGACGATCTGGTGGTCGCCATGGACCGCGCTCGCGAGATCTGTTCGGTGGCCTCAGGTCTGCGCAAGGCTGGTGGCCTGCGGACCCGTCTGCCGCTTCACGACCTCACGGTCGTCACAGCCCATGCCGCGAGCCTGGAGTCCTTTGCCACGATCGTGGCCGAAGAGGTCAATGTCCGAACGGTCACGCTGATGGACCTCGACGCGGCGAACGAGTCGGACTTCGGTGTCTCAAGGAAGCTCAGCGTCAACGCGAGGGCTGCCGGCCCACGTCTGGGCAAGGACGTCCAGCGCGCCATCAAGGGCAGCAAGACCGGCGACTGGTCCGTTTCTGAGGACGGCACCGTCATGGCTGGTGGGCTCGGTCTGCTCGAGGGGGAGTACTCCCTCGAGATCGTTGTGGCTGAAAGCATCGAGGGCTCAGCGGCTGACAGCGCGGTGGCTCATGGATCCTCGGCAACCTCGCAGGGGTCTTCGCGGGTCACCGGGTTGTTGCCGCACAACGGCTTTGTGGTCCTGGACACGACGGTCACACCGGAACTGGCCGCCGAGGGACTGGCCCGGGACGTCATCCGGGCCGTTCAGCAGGCGCGCCGAGACGCCGGTCTGGACATCAGCGACCGGATCAGCCTCACGGTCAGCGGTGATGACGACGTCTGGGCGGCCACGGTGGCCCATCAGGAGCTGATCATGCTCGAGACGCTGTCGGTTCAGTTCGGTTCCTCGGGTTCGTCATTCGCGCTTCCCGAAGGGCAGGGTGTGGACGCTGTCGTGGGCGACAACCAGCCGATTCGCATCCGGGTGAAGAGGATCTGATGCCGAACGCCTCACAACGCGATGCCGAGCACAAGCTCGCGATCCACAAGCGCATGCGCGAGATCGAACAGTCGATCCTGATGCGGGCGCCAGAGCATGACCTCGAGCCGTCGCTGGATCGGATTGCCGCCGTCATGCAGCTGCTCGGCGACCCCCAGCATGCCTTCCCGGCCATCCACATCACCGGCACCAACGGCAAGACCTCGACGACCCGGATGATCGAGTCAATGCTGCGCGAGCTGGGCCTGTCGACCGGGAGGTTCACATCACCACACCTTCACAACATCCGCGAGCGGATCGCGTTGAACGGCAACCCGATTGATGCTGAGCGGTTCATCGCCTCCTATGAGGACGTGCTTCCGTTCATCGAGATTGTCGACGCCCGCTCGGCCCTCGACGGCGCACCCCAGCTGACCTACTTCGAGGTTCTCGTTGCCATCGCCTACGCCGCGTTCGCCGATGCCCCCGTCGACGTGGCCATCGTCGAGGTGGGCATGGGTGGCTCCTGGGATGCCACCAACGTCATCGATGCCAAGGTCGCAGTCGTGACACCGATTGCTCTTGACCACGAGCGGTTCCTGGGCACGTCGGTCGAGGACATCGCCACTGAGAAGAGCGGCATCATCAAGGCCGGTTCCGTTGTGGTCAGCAGCCTCCAGGACCCGGAGGTTGCCGCGATCCTCGTCGAGCGTGCCCGGGACGTTGCGGCAACGCTTGCCTTTGAGAGCAACGAGTTCGGCATCCTGCGGCGTGAGGTCGGGGTCGGAGGCCAGCGGCTCGCCATACGCGGCCTGGGCGGGGACTATGACGACATCTTCCTTCCCCTCCACGGCCCGCACCAGGGCCAGAATGCGGCGGTGGCATTGGCTGCCGTCGAGGCCTTCGTGGGCGGTGGAGAGCATCGACTCGACGTCGACGTGATCCGCGCCGGGCTGGCCGCCGCGTCCTCACCGGGACGGCTGGAGGTCGTGCGCCGTTCGCCCACCGTCCTGGTGGACTCGGCACACAACCCTGCCGGGATGTTGGCACTCAGGACTGCGTTGGAGGACTCCTTCAACTTCACCAAGATCATTGGTGTCATTGCGATTCTGGAGGACAAGGACGCCACGACGATGCTGGAGATCCTCGAGCCGCTGTTGAACGACGTTGTCGTGTCCCGCACTTCGTCACCGCGCGCGATGAGCCCGGACCGTCTCGGCCGGCTCGCTGCGGAGATCTTTGGTGACGACCGGGTGACCGTCATCGACGACCTGCCCGACGCCCTCGACCGCGCCGCAGGTATGGCCGACGACGGCGGTGCCGGCGGGGGAGTGCTGGCCACCGGTTCGATCACGACTGCAGCCGAGGTCCGCATGCTCCTGGGTGTGACGAACGGATGAGGGTCCCGACCCTTTACGGCGCTCCGGGCAAGATGACGCGGCGACTGGCTGGCACCGTTATCGGCGGCCAGGGTCTGGCGGTCTTCTTTGGTGCGCTGGTCGCCCGAGGCCTGGCGTCGGCCAACGGTTCGGACACCTCCAGCACGTTTCTGCTCGTTGGCTCACTCCTGGCTGTTCTGTGCATCCTGGACGCAGGGCTGCTTCGTCGGCCGTGGGGTGTCACCCTGGGCTGGACCCTGCAGATCGCCACACTTGCGTGCGCCTTCGTCGTGCCGATGATGCTGTTCGTAGGGGTGTTGTTCGGTGCCCTCTGGCTGACCGCGCTTGCCCAGGGACGCGCCATGGACGAGCACGTCAAGCAGGTGGACGCGAAATGGTATGCGGCAGAGGAGGCCTCTGGACCGGCGCCGCCCTCACCCGACGCCTCCGCACAGCTCCCGTCCGAACAGGAGTTGCCCGCGCCGGATCCCACTGCACAACGGCCGTCAGCACAGGACGGATAGGGTTTCGCACTGTGACGACACAGACTGAACGCTCGCTGGTCCTGGTCAAGCCCGATGGCTTCAAGCGTGGTCTCTGCGGCGAGGTCCTGCGCCGGATCGAGTCCAAGGGCTACGCGCCGGTGGCTGTTTCGATTTTCACCCCCGACCGCGAGCGACTGGCAAGGCACTATGCCGAGCATGTGGGGAAGGCGTTCTACGAGCCGTTGCTCGGGTTCATGTCTGGCGGTCAGGTGATGGCTGTCGTCATCGAGGGCGAGCGCTGCATCGAGGGCTTTCGCGCCCTGGCCGGTGCCACCGACCCGACGCTGGCGCTGCCCGGCACGATCCGCGGCGACCTCGGCCGTGACTGGGGGGAGAGCGTTCAGCAGAACATCGTTCACGGGTCGGACTCTGCTCAGTCCTCTGCACGCGAGCTCGCAATCTGGTTCCCTGAGCTCGGCTGACCCCCTTGGGGCCGGGTGCCACGTTTGGCCTGAAGATGGCCCTGGATCGCGAGCCGCAGGGGCCGGGTGCCACGTTTGGCCTGAAGATGGCCCCCGTCTTGCGAGTCAGACCTGTGGGGTCTCGTCAAGACCGGCGATAAGAACCTCGAGCAGTGTGGCCAGATCCTCTCGCTGGCGGCGGGACAGGGGCCCCAGCACGTCGGACTCCACCATGTCGGACTCCCGCACTGCCGCCTTGAACGTGGCCCAGCCCTCGTCGGTGAGCGTGATCAGGACCCGGGTGCGGTTGTCGGGGTCGGCTGTGCGGGCGATCAGGTCTCGCTGTGCCATCCGGTCCAACCGGTGCGTCATCGAGGACGGCGCGACACTCGTGGCTTCGGCAAGCTGACTTGGTGTGAGTGCCACGTTCTCGTCGCTGCGTGCGAGCTGGGACAGGACGGCCCACTCGCCGGCTGAGAGATCCAGATCGGCCAGCTGCCGTGCATACCACTGGTTGAGCTTGCGAGCGAGTCCGTGGACGGCCGTGATCACGCGCTGAACCGACTCGTCACCACCTGCCGCCACGTATGCCGCCACGTCTGCGCGATATGTGTCCTGCGCCGTGGGAGTGGTGCCCTTCGACGCGGTCCTGGGGGTCGTCATACAGGCATCTTGTCATGCTAAGATTTCGATATAGAAGTATTCGATAACTAAGAGTGCGAAATGCAAGATGAGTGGAGGATGGGATGAAGCGCGCGCGGTTGCTGGTGTTGGCGTCGACAGTGAGCATGCTGGGCTGGGGCTCGATCCTGCCCTACCAGTACGCCTACGCGGCGGACACCCGCGGCTGGGGCGGACTCGTGGCGGCCGCGTCCGCAAGCCTGTTCTCCGTCGGCGCTCTCGCGGCGGCCCCGGTCGGCGGCAAGCTGACCGATCGGTTCGACCCAGCGCGGGTGGCTGTCGTCGCCAAGGTCGTGGCCGCGGTCGCAGTGGCGTTCCTCATCATCGCCGGGACCCCAGCGCTCTTCCTGGCCGGCATGTTCTTCTTCGGCGCCGGGATCACGGCAGGTGCGCCGGCCCAGACCGTTCTGGTGCTTCGCTGGGTCGGTTCCAGGGACCGCAGGCGGGTCTTTGCCCTCGTGTTCACCGGCTCGGCCGTCGGTATGGCGATCGGGGCGTTTGCCGCTGGATACCTGATCGATCTCAATCGGGTCGACGGCATGTGGCCGGCATTCGCGACCGCCGCCATCGGCTTCGTGCTATCGGCCGGGCTGATCGGCTTGGCGGGTCGCGGCGCGCCCGTGGACGAGGTTCCAGAGCCGGAGGACGCGCCCAGCGCCTCGGTCGGTGCGGCGATCAGGGTCATCCTCACGACCCCGACTCTCCGCTGGACCGCCGTCATCACAGCGACCCTGGCCCTCGGCTTCTACGCTCAGTTCGAGTCCGGGTTGCCGGCGTACGCCATCATGGTGCTCGGTGTCTCAGCGCACACGATCGGCACAGCGGCCGCGGTCAACTGCCTCGTGGTCGTCGTGCTGCAGATGGCGGTGGTCCGCTGGACGGCCAAGCGGTCGGCGCCGTCGCTGCTGGTGGCGGTCGGGTCGATCTGGGTGTTGTCCTGGCTCCTGTTGGCCGCCGCGTCGGTGGTGCCTGAGCTGGCCGGCACGATGTTTGTCGTGGTGTTCGGTGTCTTCGCGGTCGGCGAGACCATGTATGCCCCGGTGCTCAACCCGCTGACCGCCAGCCTCGCTAAGTCCGGCATGGTCGGCACGACGTTGGGTATCTTCGCAGCGCTCCAGACGGGGGTGTCCGCGGCGGGTCCGCTGTTGGCGGGCGTCGCCCTCAGCGCCGGTCGCGGTTCGCTGTTCGTTGCCGTGCACGTGGGCATCAGCCTGGTTGCCGTATTCGCGGCGCTGCGGCTGCGGAGGCTGCTGTCCGGCTCGCAGGCGAGCCAGCCGGGCGACATACGGCAGGTCGATGAGTCCGCGGTTACGCTGGCATACAAGCGCTGACATAAGAACGCTGACAACGAGACTCTTGGCCCAACAGGGGCTTAAGTCCCGAAAAGCCAGCCCGCACCCGGGCCGGTGTCTGGGCGTTGGGCCGCCCGAGAGCCCGAGAGCCCGAGAGCCGGGACAAGGGGCCTCGGGCCATCCTTATGGGCCTCGTGGTGTGCTCTCTGCGACCACCGCGGGCCGGCGCATCCACCCTTGAGGGGCTGGCGGTTGAGTCTCTCCTGTTGCTCTCAGGCCACTCAGAATCGCTTGACTGCTTGTTCCTTGCTTTCGTCACCCTGTCTCGTGGGGTCTTCGGCCCGTGCTGCTGTTACGGGGTTGAGCGTTGGGACGTGTCCTGGTCCTTGGGGCTTGCCCCAGATCCAGCCCTGTGCCTGGACGGACATGCCCCGGATGGCGTCGAGCTGGATGTCCGTCTCGACGCCTTCGATGACGCAGGGGATGTCGAGCTCGAAGGCCATGGAGGCGATGCCGTGCACGATGGCGGTGTGGGCGCGTTTGTCGGGGAGGCCGGCAGTGAAGGACATGTCGACCTTCAGGACGTCCACGGGCAGGGTGGTCAGGTTCGCCAGGGTGGCGTAGGTGGTCCCGAAGTCGTCGATCGCCACCCGAACGCCGCGCTGGCGAAGCTTCTCCAGCTCGGCCAGGGCGGAGGGCCCGGCGCTGAGGATCGAGGACTCAGTGATCTCCAGGATCAGCCGCGCGGGGTCGAAGTCGTGTCGGCTCAGGGCTTGTTCGACGCGGCTGCGCAGGTCGCGGCCGGTGAGCTCGCGGGCGCTGATGTTGACCGCGAGGGTCATGTGATCGGGCCAGGTGCTCGCTTCGCCCAGGGCCAGGTGCAGGACGCGGTCGCCGAGGAGCTCGGCCAGGCCGGCGGTTTCGGCAGCGACAACGGTCGGCAGGGTCGGCAGAAGGCGCCCTTGGGTGTTGCACAGGCGCATCAGGGCCTCGGCGCCGACGACCAGGTTGCTGTCGACGTCGACCACGGGCTGGTAAACCAGCCCGATCCGGTCCTCGCGCAACCCCTCGCGGACCGCCTGGACCAGCTCCTCCCGGGCCTCGGTGCGCTCCATCAGGTCGCTGTCAAAGACGTCGTACTGGTCGCGGCCGCGTTCCTTGGCGCGGTACATCGCCGAGTCGGCTCGCCGCAGCAGCTGTTCGGGGCTGACCTCGGGTTCGTGGGCGAGGTCGACCCGGGCGATGCCGACGCTGGCCGAGAGGGTCAGGGAGTCCGTGTCCGTGGTGACCTGGCGCCGGATGGTGGTGGTGATGCGTTCTGCGACCGTGCGCAGGTAGGCCAGGCCGTCGTCCCGCTCGAGCAGGACGACGAACTCGTCGCCACCGACGCGGGCGACCGTGTCGGTGGGCCGCAGGGTGGTCAACAGGTCGCCTGCGACCGCAATCAGGACCTGGTCGCCGGTATCGTGACCCGCGCGGTCGTTGATCGGTTTGAAACCGTCAAGGTCGATGAACAGGGCTGCGACGCTGGTGCTCTCGCCGCGCCCGGACCTGGCGCGGGTGAAAGCCTGTTCGCAGCGTTCGATCAGCAACCGGCGGTTGGCGAGGCCGGTGAGCTCGTCGTGCAGGGCCAGCTCGGTGAGCCGCTGCTCGGCGGCGCGCCGGGCGGTGACGTCCTCGATCTGCGCGAGCAGGACGCGTCCGCCGTCATGTTCGTGCATCCAGGACAGAGCCACCAGACCCCTCAAGGATCGACCGTCGCTGTGGCCAAGAGCCATCTCGGCGCGCAGCTCGCCGTGACCGGCATCGAGCAGTCCGAGGATGCGAGTGCGGTCCGCCTCGTCCTCGAAGCGGAATACCAGCGGCTTTCCGAGGAACCACTGTGGTTCGTGGCCCAACAGACCGGCCAGCGTGTCGTTGACCCGGATGACGTCGCCGTCGCTGTTCACCAGGAGCTCGCCGTTGAGTGACTCGTCGAAGACCCGGCGGAACCTATCCTCGCTGGCGCGCAAGGCCATCTCGGCGTTGAGCATCGCCTCACGTTCGGCGACACGACGTCGTGCGACCCGCCATGCAAGCCCGGTGGCGAGCAGCACCAACAGCAACGCGAGGGCCAAGGTCATTTCGAGACTTCGCTGGAAGGAACGAGCCGAGGCGAGTGCGACCGAGGATGGCAGCGAGGCCGTGACTGTCCACCCGATCTCGGGCACAGGCCCTGCCACCCGGATCATCCCACCGCTGACCGTGCTGATCGATCGTCCGGCCAGTGCTTCTTTGGTCGTTGCAGGGACGGCCGCCGACTGGGGCTGTCCCCGGTCGTCAACGATCAGGGTGCCGGTCAGAGGCTGACCCCGCTGGTCGGTCACCGTGATAGCGACGCCGTCGTCGCGTTGGGACCCCTCGGCCACTTCGCGGACCAACTCGAGCTGCCACAGGACGTTGATATACCCGACGCGGCGCGATCCGTCCAGCACAGGCGCGGCCACCCCGACGACGAGGGGATGTCCGCTCGCAGCCGAGATGTAGGCCGACGAGACGTAGGGGCGCCCGGTCCGGGAGGCACCCTGGAACCAGTCCCGGAAGGAGAAGCTTTTCCCCAGGAGCTCAGGTTGGGACGGGTACATCGCCACGTTCCGCCCACGGAGGTCGGCTACGAATGCAGCCGGTGAGTCCTGGGTACGCCCCAGGATCGACAGCTGGTCCCCGGCCTGGATCAACCCCGCAGGCGTGGGTGCACGGAGACCCTCGACGACTGCTTTGGCCCCCGACCAGGTCCCGACGCTGCGCTTGAGCTCGTCAGCCTGGCGCACCAGCGCTCTCACCGCGGCATCGCGGTTGGACTGCACGCGTGCCTGCGCGTCCCTTTGAGCCGTGTCGTTGGTCTCGTGGACCGCCACCGTCGCGACGCCGCCCAGCAGGGCGACTGCCAGCAGCGCCAGGCCCACTGGAACCCCAAGCGGATGCAAGATCCGGGAACGCACGGCAGACCTCACACGGACGCCACGCGATCGTGTGCTCACGCCAGCCCCTCCCTTGTCGCTACGCGGCTGGCGAAGCTGTATCTGCCGGTGTTGTCGACCGACGCGCCTTTGGTGCCGGCGGAATCGGCGCGGCTCCAGTCGGACATGCGGACAACGGTAGGGCCGTGACGGTTTGTCCGTCTCCGGAATGGACTTATTGGCGTGGTTATTGACAAATCGGGCACCCGGTATCCGGTAAGGCCCTTCGCTGCGAGCTCATCCCGGTTTGGCACCCAGGTGTTCAGCGGCCCAGACGCTGGTACGTCTGCTCGGTGCGATCCTTGGCCGGGGCCCACCACGCCTCATGGTCGCTGTACCACTCGATGGTCTGGCTGAGCCCTGCGCGGATGTCCTGGTACTTCGGCGCCCAGCCCGTCTCGGCACGCAGCTTGCTGGAGTCGATGGCGTAGCGCATGTCGTGGCCAGGGCGGTCGCTGACGAGGTCGAACCAGTCGGCCGGCTTGTCCATCAGCTCGAGCAGCAGCGCCACGATCTGGCGGTTGTTCTGCTCGCCGTCGGCGCCGATGAGGTAGGTCTCGCCGAGCCGGCCCTTCTCCAGGATCGTCACGATGGCGTCGTTGTGGTCGTCCACGTGGATCCAGTCGCGGACGTTGGCCCCCGCGCCATACAGCTTCGGCCTGACGCCCTGCAGGATGCCGGTGATCTGGCGGGGGATGAACTTCTCGACGTGCTGGTACGGGCCGTAGTTGTTCGAGCAGTTGGACAGCGTGGCCTCGATGCCGAACGAGCGGATCCACGCTCGTACCAACAGGTCTGCGCTCGCCTTGCTGGCTGAGTACGGGCTCGAGGGGTTGACCGGCGTCTGCTCGGTGAAGCGCGCCGGGTCGTCGAGCTCGAGGTCGCCGTAGACCTCGTCGGTCGAGATGTGGTGCAGTCGGACCCCGTGCTTGCGGACCGCCTCGAGCAGCCGGTAGGTGCCGATGATGTTGGACTCCATGAACGGCCACGGGTCGTCCAGCGAGTTGTCATTGTGCGACTCGGCCGCGAAGTGGACGACGGTGTCGGTGCGTGCGACCAGGCGATCGACCAGGTCGGCGTCGGCGATGTTGCCGTGGACGAACTCGATCTGGTCAGCGACCGGCGCGAGGTTCTCCAGCGAACCCGCATAGGTCAGCGCATCGACCACGGTGAGCTCCCAGTCGGGACGGGTCGCACGGGCGCGTTGGACGAAGTTGGCGCCGATGAACCCCGCGCCGCCGGTGACGAGCACCTTCATGAGCCGTTCTCCTTCAGATCAGTTGGTATGCCGGCACCATTCACTTCGCTTGGTATGCCGGGTGCCTCGGTCTCGCGATCACGCAAGCCTGGCGGTGTGTCGGCCCCGGCCCCTGGCCAGCCGTTGAACTCGACCTCGAGGCTGAACCTGTGCGCAAGGTAGCGGTGGTCCGAGAGTGCAAGCGGCGCCTTGTTGTCATCGAGGGCAAGCCGCCGCACCAGCAGCAGGGGCGCGCCGACGGCGACGTCCAGCAGTGCGGCATCGTTCGTGCTCGCGATACCGGCCGTGATGGTCTGTCGTACCGACGCCACGCGGTGCCCGTCACGCTGCAGGCTCGCCCAGACGCCGGGGGTGGCGGCATCGGCACGGCTGACGGGGCCGGCGATCGTGGCCGGCACCCACTCCTCGACCAGGTCCAGCGGGACGTCGTCGACCGTTCGCACGGAGCGGCAGTGGAGCACGTCGGCGGCGGCGACGTCAGCGGTGACCAGTCCGAGGGTTGAGGAAAGGACGGGGGAGGCCTGGCGGTAGCCGAACTCGACCACGCGCCGGGTCATCACCTGCCCCGACTCGGCGACGGCGGAGCCGGCATGGCGGAAGGTCCCGAGAGCCAACCTCTGGTGGAACGAGCCACCTGTCGCGAACCAGCCGGAGCCCTGGCGGCTCTGGACCAGTCCCTGTTCCCGGAGCGCCTCGAGGGCCCGGCGGACGGTCACCCGGCTGACGGCATACCGGGCGCACAGGGCCGACTCGCTGTCCAGGGTGCCGTGTTCGCCGAACTCGCCGAGCGCGACCCGCTCTAGCAGGTCGTCGGCGATCTGGCGGAATCGCGAACTTGTCATCAACTTGTACACTACAAGTTCAGCGCCACGCGGTCCACCCAGCCCCGGATCGGTCGAAACGAGGTCGCTCCGGGCGATTTGGGTGGTGACCTTTCCCGCTGGTAACCTTGCCCTGCCGTGCAACCGGCCGCGGATACAGAGAGCCTGGGTGAACCTGCCCCAAGGCACCGCGCAACGAACACACCGAGGAGATACCGCGTGCCCCTGGACACTGC
>DATCQG010000173.1:0-8387 GCA_036569625.1 Dermatophilaceae bacterium
CGCGGCTCTTACGGTGCGCGCCCTGGCGGTTGGGTTGGCGTAGCCCGCGCCCGGTGCGCAGGCATTTGGCCAGGTCACGGCGCAGCGCGCCGCGGGACTGCACGTACAGGGACTGATAGATGGTCTCGGTGGACACCCACATCTCCGGGTCATCGGGGTGGTCACCTCGAAGTCTGCCAGCGATCTGCTCGGGTGAGTACTTCTTCTCCAGGTCCAGCTCGACCCGTGCCCGCAGGACCAGGTTGGTCACCAGCTTGGCCGGCTTGGGCCGGCTGGCTCGTTCGTAGGCCAGCGGATGCGCGGTCGTGGCCCGGTAGGCACCTGCAGCGTCACTGTTACGGGTCAGTTCCCGGCTGATCGTCGACGCCGACCTTCCCAGACGCCTCGAGATCGAGCGGATCGACTCACCCCCAGCACGACCGAGTGCGATTTCTTCTCGCTCAGCGAACGACAGGTAACGGCCCTGCAGACCGCGCCCGCGGCGCGGGCGTACCCCACCGGCCTGACGCACCCAAGCCAGACCGCGGTTGCGGTAGGGTGCCGGCCACGGCAGAGGCATCAGTCATGAACTCCCCGGCCTGCCACGCAGCCCAGAACGGCTGAATCAGTTCGGCCACGATTTGGTTGGAGAAACGGATGGTCATCGGCACCCTCATATCTTCGGGTGTTGCGACGACCGCTAGAACCTAAGGAACGTCTTACGGGCGGCCAAGCGAGGACCCAGCGGGTGCGCGATAACCGCACCGACACACTGGGCGACCCGGCGGGACCGGACTACCGCGCTGAAGCCGCGCAGAACCGCAGAACGCGCGACCACAGAAGTTCGGCGGACCGCTCGTCATACTCATTTGGCAACGAGGGGTCGGTAAACAGGTGTCCCGCCCCGGGATAGTCGAAGACCTCGACAGCCGCCTCGGCCTAGCGCACCTGCGCGACTACGGCATCGATCCACTCCTGATTCCGGAACGGATCTTTCGTTGTGTAATGGATCTGGGCTGGCACCTTCGCTGGCCAAGCGTCGACTCCGATCATGTCCAGGGCAAGGGCACCGGACAGCATCAGCACCCCGCCCACCGGACGCACCGTGGCGACGAACTCGGCCATGCCGCCACCGTTAGAGAACCCGGCGGTGATGAACCCGTCGGCCAGACCCTCCACCGCCTGCGCCGCACGCCCCATCAGTGCGGGGTAGCCGATAGCTTGGGCGAACTCGCCCGCCTCGTCGTAGTCATCGAAGGTCCGCCCGTTGTACTGATCCACAATCAGTACCTCGTGGCCAGCGGCACGTAAGAGATCAGCGGCTTCGGTCACGCCAGGTCGGACGCCGAGCACCGAGTGGAACAACGCGATGTCAGTCATACGCCGCAGTCTGCCCGCCGGCACCGACATCGCTGCCTCGGGCCGCCGTCCCGCGGCACGGGACGGTGCCAGCCGCTGCGCGACCAGCGAGGAGTCTGGCAAGACCACTCGCGTAGCGCCAGATGAGGATCCCGACCCGGTGCGGAGAACAATGAAGTCCACCGAGAACCCATACGCGGGACAAGGGCCCGTCTTGCTGGATGTAGGCGGGGACGTCTTGCTGGATGTAGGCGGGGACGTCGGCGCGCTCCTGGTGAAGATGCCCCCTTCGTGGGAGGGCGTCGAGGTCGAGCTCCGGCCGGAACAGCCTGCCCCGGACCTGCACTCGCACGATCACACGGACCACTCACGCTCCCTCGACGATGAGGATCACGCCCACCTGAGGCACGTCGAGGTCCTGCCCCGCCCTACTCCCACCGGGTTCGTGCGCTGTGCGGTCTTCCCTGAGCTCACTCCGGGACGATACGAACTGTACGAGCGGCCAGACGGTCCGGTCCGGCTACGGGTCAGCATCAACGGTGGCCAGGTCACTCAGGCGTGCTGGCCCACGCCGGACGCCCCGAGTGGGTTCACATAAGGGGTTGTCGGCTGCCACATCCGCACGGCCTCACGCCCCTACGCTCTCAGCAAGGGCTAGATCCCGCGCGGTGCCGTTGACGGACTTGGCATCCGGAATGTGAATGCTCGCCTCTAGAGACACTGGGCTACCACCAGCCCGCGAGACTCCCACGTTCACGGCGTATGAGTGCTCAACTCAGTAGTGGGGTGGCCCGCCAGTGAAGAACCACAACGACGACGTCAGCCAGATGGTGACCAGAACCGTGAAGAGAACCCCGCCGAGCACCGGCAAAGCCCAGGGGGGCAACCGTCTGCTGCGCACGGCGAGCATCTTGGTGAGGAACACGCCATAGAAGGCGCAGCCCATCAGTGAGTGCACCAGGACGCGGGTGCTGTAGCTGCCGAAGCCCAGCGACCACAGGCAGTGGAAGGCGACGGGCAGGGTCAGCAAGACCGCTGCGACCCCCGACACGCGATGGGTGATCGTCACAGCGCGGACGGTGGGCCCGCGACCGATGCGCCCGTACATCCGCAGCGCCGTCAAGCCCTGGACGACGCCGAGCGCCAGCGCTCCGGTCGCGAGCCAGGCCTTCATGCCCAACAGGGTGGGGAACCCGAACGTGATGATCGCCCGTCCGGTCGGGGTGTGCTCGTGTCCGTAGACCCCCAAGGTCACTGAGAGCGCGGCCCCGAGGAGGACGACGACGATGAACAGGCCGGTGCCCCTACCGGGGCTACGATCGCTCAGCTCTGGCCCAGTGGACGCCAAGTCATCGTTCATCCGGCCACCTCTTGCCTTCGACCCCGCTCCACATCGCGTAAGGCGGCGATTCGTCAACACAAGTCGCAAGTCTGGCATCGACCCTCGGCGCGTGAGCGCACATGGACGATGCGGCACGTCTACACGGCACCCCCACGGTCATGACGATCATCAGCCTGCCGATGGGCGAGACCTCGACCTGGACGTGTCCGGAAGACGGCATACCTCGTCTTCTATCACGGCGCTCCGGACAAGGTACACCAGTTCGGCGCGGGATCCGGGACCGTCAGAGAGTGAGTCCGGCGCCTGTGATCGCTTCAGCCCCGCCTCAGGTGATCTCCGTGAGCGACCCATCACTCACCGAGTAGACAAAGCCGCGCACCTGGTTCCTGTACGGAATGAACGGGCTGGCCGCAATCCGCGCCAAAGACTGCTTCACGTCCGCCGCCGGGTCCCGGAAAGACTCTGGTGACCACCCTGGTCGCAGGCCGGTGTCGGCCTCTATCTGGGCTTTGAACTCGTCGTCGGTGAACGTGAGCATGCCGCAGTCGGTGTGGTGGACAAGGATGATCTCGCGGGTCCCAAGTAGACGCTGGCTGATGGCCAGGGATCGGATCTCGTCATCGGTGATGACACCGCCAGCGTTACGAATCACGTGAGCGTCGCCCTCGGCGAGGCCTAGCAGTCCGTACGGGCTCAACCGTGCATCCATGCAGGCGACGATCGCCACGTGCAGGGCGGGTGGCATGGGCAGATGACCCTTGTCAAAAGTAGTTGCGTAGGTACGGGCATTCTGGAGCAGGTCATCGGTAACGCTCATCAGGTGTCCTTTCTGCGGCCCGCGACCGGACGACTCACGGCGTCCTGAGCGCGCCGTGCATCAATGCGTTGTCAGTAGCCATACCCACCCCCGCCGCTGGAAGTGGCCGGAGGGCTCTTCGGAGTGGCCTTGACGGCCATGCCCGACGGAGACACGGCATACCAGGTCCCACCAAAGGACTTCTTGCCCTGGCCATTGACGTCCCCAGGGGCCTTGTCCTGGGCGAACGTGTAGAGCGGCCAGCCACCGGCGGTCAGGATCGAGGCGCCGCTGGTCGCCTTGGTGACGGCCAGAGGCGCACTGGCACCCTGGACCGAGGGCACCGAGGACCCAGCAGGAACGGACACAGGAGGCCAGAACTGCAGGCACTGTGCCGCGCACGACGAATGCCCCGGGCTATCAGCCGTGAGCAGGTAGACGGTGAGGCCCTTGCCGTCGACCAGGACGGGGCCCAATGAGGTCGTGGCCACGCCCAGGACGCCACCGGGTGTCGTGGCCTTAGTCGGACTCGTTCCGGCGGCGGGGGTTACCGTGCTGCTGCCGCAAGCGGCCGCGAGCATGAGTGTGGCAGCGGCGCCGAGCAGGCGAACAGTGAACGTGGAACCGGACATGATGACCTCCCAATGGACTACCTGAAACCACGTGTGCCCCACCCCGCTGGTTCAAACAGAGCAAGTGGTATGTCTCGTCATTGACTGACCGCTTGTCCGAATACGACTCGGCTAGATACATATGGGCAACGGGCGAGCGCGGTCTTAGGCTGGCTGACCGTGGGGCGGCGTGGAACGCAGATCACAGGGGCTGTCGTCCTTGTAGGTACATCCCTGCTCACCGCCGCCTGCGCCAGCGCGCAAGGACCCGCTGCCCCTCACCAAAGAGCGACTTCGACACCTGCGGCGCAGTACCTACAGATTGCGGAAGCAGCCAACCGCCGCCTTGAGATCGACTTTGACCGTCTCGCGGGCCCCGACCGCGATCATCTCGCCGGCGCCGTGGCCGACCTGCGCGATGCTGCGTCAACAGAGCGCATGTTCGATCGGGACCTGCTCAGGCTCTCCCTCCCCCCAGCGGTCGAGATGACCGCCCAGGAATTGGTAAGGGGCAACGAATCCCGCGCCAAGCTCACCTCCACGTTGAGTGCCTACCACTCGCTCGAGCAACTAAGGCGTGACCAGAAGAGGCTGGCGGCTGCGAATGGGGCAGTAGAGGAGGCTGTCCGTTCCGTGCGACGTCAGCTCGGCCTCCCTCCCCCACAAACAAGTTGACCCAGCCAACTCCTGCCCAAGCGCCGCCAGCGCTCGCCGAGCGCAACGATATGCAACCGGTCAGAGCTTGAACCTGGCCTTGCGCGTTTCTCACATGACGAACGACCACTGGGGCACAACGGCAGGTGCGCCGGCACGCAGCTCGGCGTCCGCAAGGGATCGTTCTGCGGGCACGGATGTGCGGTCCGCTTCGCCCGGGGTTCAGCCGCCGTACTTGGCGCCGAGCTTCTCCCATGAAGACTTTTCCTACCACTCGAGCAGTGGCGTTCTTCACGTCGATTCGAGTGTGTACAGCCGCTCAAGTTCGGCCGCCAGAGCGTGGTACACGCCTGGCGCGGCCGCCAGGACGACCGGGCCATCCGGGCTGTCCAACGTGCCCGTCCGAGCACCCGCCTCGGCTGCGATGAGCAGCCCAGCCGCGTAGTCCCAGGGTTTGAGATCCAGTTCGAAGAAGGCATCGAGGTGACCACTGCCGACTGCGCACAGGTCGAGTGCGGCTGCTCCGATCCTGCGGATGTCGCGGATCTGCGGGAGCAGTTTGCCGGCGACCCGACCTTGGCCTGCGCGTCGTTCGGCGGAGTAGGAGAAACCGGTACCGACGAGCGATAGGGACAGATCCGTTACTGATGAACAACATGCTGCGGAGCCGCTTACCCGGGCACCTCCACCGAGTACGGCGTCGAATACGACGCGGTGAAGTGCGCTGTAGACAGCGCCGGCGACGACAACCCCGTCGACCTCAGCGGCGATGGAGACGCCGTAGGCGGGGATGCCGTAGTAATAGTTCACCGTGCCGTCGAGCGGGTCGACGATCCAGCGCACGCTGGTACTGCCTTCGCGCGAGCCGCTCTCTTCTGCCAGGACCGCGTCGTGTGGTCGCGCCTCGCGCAAGCCATCAAGAATGAGTCGCTCTGCTGCCCGGTCCATGACGGTGACTAGGTCAGTGGGCGACGACTTGGTACCAGGCAGCAGGTCATCGGCTCGATCGCTGGTCAGTAGGTCGCCGGCGCCACGTGCCAGCGCGACGGCGAGGTCACGCAGAGCCTCAGCATCAGGGTGGCCTTGGCTCATACCGATCTCCTTGCTAGTAGATGCATGTCGTCGCGCAGCGCCGGGTAGCTGCGGCGGTAAACCCCGTAGAGTTCGGCGTATGTGTCCGCGGTCTCGATGCGTGGTTGTAGCCGGTGCGCCACGGGATTCCATGACTCGGTGTTGACTCCGCTCGCGTCTGCGGCCATCCGCGCGTCGCCATACGAGGCGCCGATCGTGATCGATGGGAGGTCTTGTGGTAGGCCCGTTACATCGCTGACAATCTGGGTCCACAGGTTGCCTCGTGTGCCGCCACCGACAGCGACCAAGCGCCCGGGCGTGGCGCCGGCCTCGGTCATTGCCTCGAGATTGTGCCGTACGCCGTATGCCACACCTTCTAGGGCGGAACGGATCAGGTGGCCGCGCTTGTGCGCGAGCGTGAGACCTATCCAGCAACCGCGCGCCTGGGGGTCGAACAGGGGTGTGCGTTCTCCGGCGAAGTAGGGCAAGAGCACCAGGCCGTCGCTTCCGGGAGCCACGTCAGCGGCCTCCTCAAAGAGGGTGCCGACATCCGCGCCGACGACGTCGGCCAGCCAGGTCGTGACGAGCCCGGACGTCGCCATGCCAGCGGCGATCGAAAAGGTTTCGGTCGTGCGGCCCGTGGCGGCCCAAAGCCCAGGGTGCACTGTTGGGCGTCCAACGACCTGGATGAAAAACAGCGTCGAGCCGTACATCACCATTGTGTCGCCGACGTTGCGGCAACCCACGCTGTAGGACTCCGCCATCGCGTCGATGGTCCCCGCGACGACCGGTGTCCCGGCGCGCAGGCCGGTCTCTTGTGCGGCGGTGGGGATGACTGTACCAACCACCTCGTCCGGCCAGGCGAGCCGCGGGCGTTCGATCGATGCTGCCGCGACGTCCCAGGCGCTGGACCACCAGTCCTTGGCGGTCAGGTCGTATAGCGGGTCGGAGGTGCTTGCGGTGTAGTGGTCCATGACGTACTCGGCGGTGAGGCGGCCGACGATGTAGGTGGACGCCGAGTACCACCGGCGCGCGCGGGCCTGCACTTCCGGCTCGTGCCGGTCGACCCAGAGCAGTTTGGGGCCCACGGCCTGACTGGTGAGCAAGTTGCCGGTCCGCTTCAGCAGTGCGTCGTGGCCGATGACTTGGGTCAGCTCGCGGATCTCCTCCTGTGCCCGGGTATCGATGCCGTAGAGGATCGCTGAGCGCACTGGACGACCTTCGGCGTCGGCGAGTAGGGCGACGGGACCGATGCCACTGACTGCGACCGCGTCAATATCGTGGAGCGGGATTGTCCGCCCGAGTTCTGCTACGAGTCCGCAGAAGTCGGCCCACCAGACGTCATCGGCGTCGTGCTCGAACCAACCCGGTCGGGGCGACTTCGTGGGGTGCGGTCTCGTGGCCGACGCCAGTATCGTGCCGTCGGCGACCGTGACCACGGCCTTGCTGCTACCGGTGCCGATGTCGACGCCGAGGTACGTCACCGTAGCTCGCCGACCGTCGCGATGCGCTGCGATGGCTCGGCTGCTTGCGGGGTTCGGCGCACCTGCTCGCCATATGGCGCGGCCCGCTCCAGGGTCAGCTCGTCGTCGGTGATCAGCTGGTCAACCTCGTGCAGCTCGGCGACGCGGACGAGTGCTCGCCGGCCGAACTTCGTACTGTCGGCGAGCACCACGGTCGATCTGCCAGCGGCGATCATCGCGCGCTTTATCGGAATCTCGAGGGTGTTGGTGTTCGTGATCCCATCGATCGCATCGATCGCATCGGCACCAAGGAAGGCCCAGTCGACACGCAGGTCCTCGATGAAGGTGACTGCATGTTCCCCGCAGAGGGTGTACGTCGAACTCAGCAACTCTCCGCCCGTGACGAGCAAATGGACACCGGGGTAATCGGCGACCAGTCGACCGATTAGCAGGTCATTGGTAACGATTGTGAGGTCGTTGCGGGCGCTCAGCGCGATGGCAAGTTGGTGTGTGGTCGAACCGCTGTCGAGCAGGACACTGTCGCCGTCGCGGACGAGTTCGCAGGCCGCTGAAGCGATGGCGTCCTTGGCCAGCTTCCGCTCATGTTCCTTCATCACGTAGGGCACGTCGACGGCGCCAGAATTCACCCGGGCGCCGCCGTGCGTCCGCTGCAGATGGCGCCCGCGGGCGAGAGCCTCCAGGTCGCGCCTGATGGTGGAGGAATCGACGTCGAGCGTGAGAGCGAGTTCCTTGGCCTCGACGTAGCCCGTCAGGAACAGCTGGCGGAGGATCTCGAGCCGCCTCTGCCCTGTGCGCATGAGCCCCTCTCCTGGCTGGGTTGGAACTGCCAACAAAGTAGTCCGGCAAGCGCGTACACGATAACGCGCAGATAACAGCCTTCGCAAGGTCTTGACGCGCGCATTCCTAGGGTGAAAGGTGTTACTTGCACGAAATCGTGCATCATAGCAAGAGCAGGGAGCGAACCTGTGCAGTCCGCGCTTGGCGACGCCACCGGTGACCTGCTGGGCATGTGCCGGCGGTTGTCGGCGGTGGCCGCGCCCGCGGGCAACGAGGACCGGTTGACCGCCGCCGTCGTCGAGCATCTGCAGGGC